>CAZONG010000001.1:0-27583 GCA_964581315.1 Candidatus Woesearchaeota archaeon
GCTATTTTCATAATTGGTTCCCAATCTGGGTCAGTCATAGTTGTAACTAAAACTTCTCCTTTTTTGAAAGAATTTATTCCTGAAGCGTCTTTAATTACTCTCACTTTTCCTGATCCAATTCTTGAACCAACACTTTTTCCTTTAACTAAAAGTTTTCCTTTTTCACTTAAAACATATTCTTCAAGAAGATTCAAGTCTTTTCTACTTTGAACTGTTTCAGGTCTTGCCTGAACAATAAAAAGTTTGTTTAATTTTCCGTCTTTTGCCCATTCCATATCCATTGGTTTACCATAATGTTCTTCAATAGTTACTGCCCATTTTGCTAATTTTAAAATTTCTTCGTCGTTAATTGAATAATTTAAAGCATCTTCATTTTTTACTGGAACATTTTTTACTGGATTACTTTTGTCTCCAGAATAAATCATTTTTATTTTTTTGTCTCCAACTTTTTTTGAGACTATTGACTTAAATCCTTTTTTCAAAGTTTCTTTGTGCACATAAAATTCATCAGGATTTACTGCACCTTGAACAATATTTTCTCCTAATCCATAAATTGAAGTAATGTAAACTACATTCTTGAAACCGGATTCAGTGTCAATTGAAAACATGACTCCGGAAGAAGCAAGGTCACTACGAACCATTTTTTGAATTCCAATTGAAAGTGCGACGTCAAAGTGGCTAAACCCTTTGTCAACTCTATATGAAATTGCTCTATCTGTAAAAAGTGAAGCAAAAGATTTTTTACACGCTTCCAAAATTTTTTCTTCTCCACGAACATTCAAATAAGTGTCTTGTTGACCAGCAAAAGAAGCGTCTGGCAAATCTTCAGCGGTTGCCGACGAACGAACTGCAACGTCAGTATTTTTTTCTTTATATTCATTAGACAATTTTTTATAGTGAACAATTATTTCTTTAGAAATTTCTTCAGGTATCTCCGCTTTCAAAATTGCTTCACGAACTTTTTTTCCGTGAGCCATTAAGTTCTTTGTACTTTTTGTGTTCAAGGTAGATAAAATTTCTTTTATTTTTTCTTTCAATCCCGTCGTACTCAAAAAATGCCTATAAGCAAAAGCAGTTACAGCAAATCCGTTTGGAACGTCAACACCTTTTCTTTTTAGTTCTCGATACATTTCTCCAAGAGAAGCATTTTTTCCTCCAGCGAGTGGAATGTCTTCAATTCCCAATTCATCAAAAGGAATCACAAAAGCAGTTTCTTTATTTTTCACATTAGTCACCTCTAGTTCAAATAAAGAGTGACTGATTTATAAGGGTTTTTAGTTTTCTTTGGATCTTTTTAACTGTCCAGCTTTTTCATATTCTTCGTTTCTCAAAGCTTTTTCAAGTTTTTCTTCTAAGGAACCCTTCCCTTTTATCCTCTTTTTTATTATTCCTTTATGGTCCAATAATGCTATCCCTTTTTCTTCAATCAGTTCTAAATAATCTTCTTTTTCTATGAATGTTCTTTTTGCACAATAATCTTTTGATTTATTTAAATTTACAATAAAATCATCTTTTCTCGGACCAATTCTTTTCACATGTAAAATATATTTTCCTTTTGGGTCGTAGTCTTCGGAAATTTCTTCATCGAGGAAGAGAAAGTGTTTATCATATTCGTAATGAATTTCTAGTGCTTCTTTGTACGCCCAGGCCTCTTCACCAATTCCTAAATCAAAAATTGTTCTGTTTAAATTTCCTTCTAGAGAACCCATTATCTTTTGAATTCATCTTTGTTTTTAATCTTTATTGAGTTAAAGAAAACATTATAAAAGTCAATTTTTTTGTTTTTCCAATGGAAAGTTATGAACTTATTGCAGAAATGTTTGAAAAAATGAATGAAGGGAGTGATGAATCTGTTCATTTTATTAAGGACATTTCTAAAAATCATCCTTGTCCGATTGTTAGGCATGAAGCTGTTTTTTGTATTGGGGAAACGGCTTCAAAAGATTCTGTCAAATTCTTGAAAAAAGTTGTAGAGGAAGATTCTAATTATGTTGTAAAACATGAAGCACTCGTTGCTATTGGAACTCTTGGTTCAGTCGAAGACATTCCTTTTTTAGAAAAGTATATTTGGGATGAGATTCCTGAAATTTCTAATTCAGCACTTGTTGGAATTCAAAGAATAAAAGATTCTGAAGAATTTTTGTCAGATGTGAAAAACAATAAAGAAAGATATATAGAAGATTTGAAAGATTTTTCTAAAGAAACTCAAAACAGAAGAATTCAGATTTTGTTTCAGCTGATGCTTACTCCCGACGAAGATTCAATTAATGCAATTAGTTTTTCTTTAAAGAATGACCCTTCAACTGTAGTTAGACATGAAGCCGGATTTGTTTTAGGCGAAATTGGAACTCTTTATGCTGTAGAAAAAATGAAAGAGGCCTTGGAAGAAGAAAAATCTCCAATTGTAATTCATGAAACTCTTTTTGCTCTTGGAACTAGTGGCAAAAAAGAAGCATTAGAAACTATTGAAAAATTTTTAGATAGTGAAGATTATGTTATAAGTGAATCAGCTAAAGTAGCAAGAGATAGATTAATTTATTTGAAGAACCCTTATTCTGGAGCAAGACATTTTAAAGAAAATTAGTGAGATTTAATCTTTCATCTCAATTTTGATATTAACTGATTTTGGAACTTTCATCCTCATAATGTGGTGAAGAACTTTTTCGTTTGCAGGGAGATCAATAAGTCTTTTATGAATTCTCATTTCGAATCTGTCAAAAGTTGCAGTTCCGTCTCCACATGGAGATTTTCTTGTTGTAACTTTTAACTTTTTAGTTGGAAGTGGAACTGGTCCAGAAATTGCGATTCCAGAACTCTTTGACAAGTCTTTAATAGAGTTACAAATCTCGTTGAGCATTCCAATATCTGTTGAGTTTAATTTGATTCTTACTTTAGCCATATTGAATAAATTACTGAATGGTTTAAAAAGCTTTTTATATCCTTTCTCATTAATATTTTAAAGAGGGGAAAATGGACAGCACTTTTATTCAATTAGCAGTGATTCTTTTGGCTGCATTTGTGGTTTCGTATATCATTCGGGCGTTAAATCAGCCTTTGATAATTGGGTATATTATTGCTGGAATGATTATAAGTCCTTTTTTGGTTGGAATTGGGACTTCAACGGAGGCAATTAAAATTTTTAGTGAAATTGGTATTTCTTTTCTTCTTTTCATTGTTGGGCTTCACTTAAACCCGAAAGTAATAAAAGAGATAGGTGGGGCGTCACTAATAATCGGTCTTGGTCAAATGGTTTTAACTTTTGGTGCAACTTTTTTAGTTTCTAATTATTTATTGGATGTAGGAATTATTCCCTCAATTTATTATGGAATTGCAATTTCATTTTCTTCAACAATTATTGTAATGAAAATTTTGTCAGATGAAAAACAACTTGATTCACTTTCTTCAAAAATTTCTATTGGAATTTTAATTGTTCAAGATTTAATTGCTGTTGCGGTTTTAATTTTTATTTCTTCAATTTCAGGAATTGACAACTCTAGTACATTAACAAGTTTCCTTGCCGGAGGAATTTTAGTTGTTGTTCTTTTTTTAGCAGGATATTTCATTTTACCTAAGATAACTAAAAAAATTGCAAAGTCTCAAGAACTTCTTTTCTTGTTTTCAATTTGTTGGTGTTTTGTCCTTGCTGCACTTTTCTTGTATGTAGGGTTTTCAATGGAAATTGGTTCACTTTTAGCAGGGGTTATTCTTTCAACTAGTCCATATGCAACAGAAATCTCTTCTAAAATCAGACCCTTAAGAGATTTCTTTTTAATAATTTTCTTTATAATTCTTGGACTTAAGATGCAAATTTCAGAAGTTTCAACTGTTTTAATTCCTGCAATTATTCTTTCTGGAATTGCTTTAGTTTTCAAACCTTTTGTTTTGATGACTCTTGGAAGATGGTTTAAGTACACTAAGAGAACAAACTTCCTTGTTGGTTCAACACTTGCACAAATTTCAGAGTTTTCTTTAATTGTTGCGGCACTTGGGCTTTCCGTTGGACAAATAAATTCAACTGTGTTTAATACAATTGTTTTAACTTTGATAATAACAATTTTCTTGTCAAGTTATTCAATTACTTATTCAGGACAAATTTATAACAAATTTTCTAATATGCTCTCCATCTTTGAAAGTAAGAAAATAAGAAAAGAGAATAAAATAAAAAAGCAATATGACACAATTCTTTTTGGATATAATCGAATAGGATTTAGTATTTTAAATGCATTGAAGAGTTTGAAAAGAAAATATCTTGTAGTTGATTTTAACCCGGACACAATAAACAGTTTGAAAAAATTTGGAATTCCTGCTCTTTATGGAGATGTTTATGATATGGATTTTTTGGATGAATTAAATCTTGAGGGACTAACTTTAGTTGTTTCAACAATTCCAGATATAGAAACAAATGAACTTTTGATTGAAACAGTCAGGGCAATTAACAAGAAAGCTGTTATTGTTTTAAGGGCTCACACAATTGAAGACGCTTTGAAACTTTATGAAGAAGGAGCAAATTATGTTTTAACTCCACACTTTTTAGGAGGAGAATACGTTGCGAAGATGATTCAACATTCTAAAAGTAAAGACAAAGACTATCGGGATGAAAAAGGAAAGCACTTGAAAATGCTAAAGGAAATGCTTTCTAAAGGTGCAGAGCATCCCGAAGTTGAGAAGAATTAATTCTTTTTTTCGTCTTCCTCTTCTTCCTTAATTGTGTCTTCGGCTTTGATTTCTCTTTCGTCATAAATTCCAAAAGCCATAAAGATTATATCTAAGATTCTTAAGAAAAATTCAAGAATTACAATGAAAATTAAATAAGTCCATATTTCAGAAAAGAAAGTTGGGATTAATTGGATTTGTTCTATTATTTTATTAAAATCGAAAAGTCCTTGGGAAATTGCAACTGTTAAAAGTGTGAAAGGGATAAGTTTTGCAAGGTCTCTTGCCAACTCTTCTTTGTAATAGGAAGTCATTCTTATTGCTGCGACAATTGTAACTGAAATTATCAAAATTGTTTGAAGTTCAAGTGCTTTAGTTAAAAGCATTAAAAAGAAAGTAAAAACTCCAAACCACAAAAATACAACTGCTGGAAGAATAATTAAATATTCTAAAAAGTAAATTCCTCCCCCGATTATCTTTGAAAAAACTATGTGCTCTGAATGATTAAACCTGGACAAATTAAGTTTAAGGATGTCTTTACGGGCAATCCACCTATAAAACTTCCAAATGAATATAGAATAAATTACTAAGAGTATTGACCATAAAAAAAGGCTTACATAATTTTGGGACCAGGAAGGCAACATTTGGACAAAACCAGAATAAAGATTTCCAAGAGAACCTGCTAACCCCGTTTCTATCACCATGTTTCAACTAGGAACTTCTTACTTTTAAATTTATTGAGTGCTAAAATTTAAATATGTGGTTCTTCTTTTGTTTTAATGATTGATATAAACGTTTTAAGGGAAAATCCAAAAAGAGTAAGAGAAAACATAAAAAAGAAGTTTCAAGATTCTAAACTTCCTCTGGTTGACGAAATTCTAAAAATTGATGAAAAGTGGAGAAAATTAAAATATGACGAAGACGAGTTAAGGTCAAAAAGAAACAAGGTTTCTAAAAGTATTGCTGAACTTGTCAAAAAGGGTGAGAAAAAAGAAGTTGAAAAATTAAAAAAAGAAGCTAAAAAAATTCCTGAAGAAATTGAAAAAATTGGTGTGAAAAGAAAAAAGTTTGAAGAAGAAATTAAAGTTATTTTGATGAAAATTCCTAATTTCATTCATGATTCGGTTCCAATTGGAAAAGATGAAAATGAGAATAAAGAAATTAAAAAAATTGGAGAACCGAAAGTTCCAGATTACAAAATTTTTAATCATGCGGAGTTAGCTGAGAAACTTCATGCTGTTGACTTTGACACTGCAAGAAAAGTTTCTGGAAATGGTTTTTATTACCTTAAAGGAGATTTGTCAAGACTTCATTCAGCATTGATTTCTTTTGGTAAAGATTATATGATTCAGAAAGGGTTTGAATTTGTAATTCCACCATTTATGATAAGAAGTGAAGTTGTCGACGGAGTTATGAGTTTTGAAGAGAAAGACAACATGATGTATAAAGTTGAAGGAGAAGATTTGTATTTAATTGGAACAAGTGAACACTCTTTAATTGGAATGTTTATGAATGAAAAACTTAATGGAAAAAATTTACCAATTAAAATTACTGGGGTTTCCCCTTGCTTCAGAAAAGAAGTTGGAGCTCACGGAATTGAAGAAAAAGGGTTTTACAGAGTTCATCAGTTTGAAAAACAAGAGATGATTGTTGTTTGTGACCCGGAAGAATCTTTTGAATGGTATCAAAAAATGTTGGATTTTTCGGTTGATGTTTTTAAACAAATTGGAATTCCAGTTAGAATTTTAGAATGTTGCAGTGGAGACTTAGCAGACTTAAAAGCAAAATCTGCTGACGTTGAAGCTTGGAGTCCAAGGCAAAAGAAATATTTTGAAGTTGGAAGTTGTTCAAATTTAACAGATGCACAAGCACGTAGACTTAACATTCGTGCAGAAAAAAATGGGGAAATTTACTTTGTTCACACTCTTAACAACACAGTCCTTGCTTCTCCAAGGGCTTTAATTGCATTAATGGAAAACTTTCAACAGAAAGATGGGACAATTTTAATTCCAAAAGTTTTACAACCTTACATGTCTGGAATGAAAAAAATAGAAGTTAAAAATTAAATTGATAAATGTTTTTTTATTCCTGTTAAATAATTATCATTTCCATCATGAATCCCATTAATTTTTTGTTCATGTATGATGGAATATTCTTTTTTTGAAAGGACATTCTCCATCCCACTTCTTAGACTAAAAAAAAATCTAGAAGTATCTGAAGAAGAGTCTGTTCTTATTCCTGCTTCAGCAGCATATTTTATTAAATTGGTTAACTTTTCTGCAATAAAATTAACCCCTTCATCATAAGCAGTTATTTTTGGTCTCATTACTCTTATTTTTTCTAATTCGGCAATGTTTCTTAAGAAGAGATTTTCTTTTTTAGATTCTTTAGAGTCTTCACTAAACAATTCTTTTCCTAAATTTTCTATATCTTTTTCTAAGTTTTTTATTACCATTTTGATTGTTTTTTCTTTCATATCACTTCAGTAAGTCTATTTTGAGTCCATTTAAAAGAGTTTCTATTCAGGAAATAAACACTTTTTTTAAATTTTCAAAAAAAAGGTGGGAGCAAAAATCCGAAGATTTATACTCCCGTGCTTAATTAAAATTTAACCGAAGTCAAACTAAAATTAAACATTAATTTATAGTAAAGAGGGTTTAAGTAATTTTCGGTTTCCGACGGATTTTGATTGGGTTAAAATTGTGAGGATATCATTTTATCGACGACAAAATTATTTAATCAAACCAGCCCAATTTTTGATTTCTTGGAAGTTGTTTTATTTCGTATTCGCATTTGCATGCGTCTGACTTATTTTTGCATTCTTTTGCCTTGAGAAGTTCTTTAAAACCTTTTTTAGCGACGTATTTACTTCCCTTTCCTGACGCATGAGCTTTCATTCTTTTATCAATCTCATTTGTAACTCCTGTATAAAATGAGCCGTCAGAACATTCTAAAATATAAACAAACCATGGTTTAGATTTTTCCATAACTTAAACAAGGAGATAGAAGTTAAAAAATAATTGGTAGGATTTATCCTTTTGATTTGGGACGAGGACAGGGGGAATCGAACCCCCTCCGAGCGGTCTGGAGCCGCTAATTCTACCTTTAAACTATGTCCCCTTTAGTATTAATATTTAAAAAGTTTAATTTAAATATCTAACTATAATCAAAGGATTAATTAAAATGGGCCTTGAAAATTTACTAAAACAAAAAGGGCTTGTTTTACAAAGCCCGAATGTAGAGGATTTGTTAGCAAGAGCCAATTCTAAAAAAGAACCTTTGAAAATATTTTATGGTGAAACTTATGACAATTATGGAAATACTGTTGATAGCATGAAATATTATTTTTTTGTCTCTGAAATCTCTAAAACCTTGGAAAAAAATGGAATAAAAACAGACCCCATGATTTTGGTTGCAGATACTGCAGCATGTAGAAATGTTTCTTTTGATTTAGAAAGAAAATATATGGGTCTGGGAGACGAAAGAGTTGAGTTTATTGAAAAAATTAATGAAGAATATGGGTTAGGACTTAGAATCGTGAGGATGAGTGATTACATAAATTCAAAAGAATTTATTGATGAAAGAAAAAGAATTATTGAAATTTGTAAACCAGATTTAAAATTAATGGAATCTATTGAAAAAACAGTTCCAGAATCTAAAATTGAAGAAGAGAGAAAAAAAGGATTCATGTATTCTTTTGATGAAATTACAACAATTATGGATTTGGATATAAAAGTTGGTCCTCCAAGAGAAGATTTATATGACAATATTGCAAGAGAACTTGCAAAAAGGGAAGGAAAACTTCCCCTCATTTCAATATTTTTAACTCCAACTTTTCCACTTGGGAAAAATTGGGCTTACTTTTTTTCACAAGAAGGAATTGAAGACCATGGAATAACTGCATATAAGGCTGGAAGTAAAAGACTTCAAGACTTTAGAATTCTTCCGGGAAAAACAACTTCTGAAGAATCAAAAGATTTAATTTATAATTCTTTTTTAAGTTTGGATGATTCTCTTCCAAACCCGGTTTTAGATGTTGGCATTATTTCTCAAATGGCTGAGAGAAATCTTAAAAAAGATTTTTCTGAAATTGACCTATATGACAAATTTTATTCTGGAAAATTAAATCAAAGTGAACTTAAAGAAGAAGTTTATAACAAATTAAATAAATTTATTTTGGAGAAATTTTAAGATGGAAAATAATTTAGATTTAGAAAAATTGGTTAATTCAGATTACCAAAATAAATTAGAGTTAAAAGAAAAAGAATTAAAATATTACCCAGATAAAATGAAGGAATTTGGTTTAAAATCTATGGAGAGATTCTTGAAATATTGTCCCGATCCAAGTAAATATATGAATCTTGGAATCACTTTTGCACATAAGGATCTTGAAAAAGTTGCAGCAGCAATTGCAGAGAATAAACCTTGGGCAGTTGTTTCTGGATTGAATCCATCTGGACCATTACATTTAGGACATAAAGCAATTTTTGATGAACTTTTGTGGATGCAACAACATGGGGCAGATGTTTACATTCCATTAACAAATGATGAGAGTTATACCGTCGGAAAAACCAAAAGTTTAGCTGAGTCAAGAAAAATTGCTTACGAGCAAGTAATTCCAAGTATTATTGCAATGGGCTTTGATTCCAAAAAAACCCACATATTTGTAGATTCAGATTATCCAGATATTTATAATGTTGCAATGGACCTTTCAAACAAAATAACTCTTAACAAAGCTTTTGGGGTTTTTGGGTTCGACAAAAAAGAAGAAGGAGAAAATCCGGGAACAATGTTTTACAGGTCAGCAGTCCAAGTGGCCCAAATACTTCTTCCACAATATGAAGAATTTGGAGGACCAAAACCAACAATAATTCCTGTTGGAATTGACCAACACCCTTACATACTTCTTGCAAGAGATATTGCAGAAAAAAAAGGTTTTATTCCTCCTGCTGAGATTGTGACTAAATTTTTATGGGGCATTGATGGAAAAGGAAAAATGTCTGCAAGTAGACCAGAATCTGCGATTTTTTTAAATGATGATATTAAATCTGTTATAAAAAAATTAAAATCTTCTTACACTGGTGGAAGCCCAACTGCAAAATTTCAAAAAGAACATGGGGGAATTCCAGAAATTTGTCCTATTTGGTCTTTAAGAACTTATAATTTTGAGTTGGATAACAATGTTGCAACATCCTGTTCTTCTGGGGAAGTTTTGTGCGGAGAATGTAAAAAAAAGGGAATAGACTCTACTGTTAAATATTTAGAAGACTTCCAATCTAAATTTGAAGATGCAAAAAAAAGAGTAGATGAATTTATTCTTAAAACCCCCATAAGGTCTTTTTTGAAATATAAAATTTAATTTTTTATAGATTATTCTCCAAATTTTTTCTTGCTTTTTTTGGAGCAGAATCTATTTCGAATAATTTTCTAAGCCCTTCCATATATAATCCGCAAGTTGGTCCAATTAGGGGGGAGACGAGGGTTAAAATTTCAACACCGTCCTTAACTTTTTCGAAGTCAATTCTAAACTCTCCTTTTGACAGATTAGATGTTAAACTTCCCACGCTAAGAACTGTTGCATAAAGTGGGACTTGGAAAGTATCAAAGGCCAATAATTCTACCCCATACTTTCTTTTTTTTGAACTTTTATCTGTTGTTTTTGTTTTTTTGTATAAAAAATTTCTCCATTTACCATAAAAAGTAGCTGTTGGAAAGTTAATTGTTCCTCCATATATCCTTGAAGCAATAATTCCTATTCCTCTTAGCCCAGAAGCGTAATCTGTCGCAATTCCCGTAAGAAAGGAGTATGTAAAAAGCCCCAAAGTATCTGAAAAACCCTCTTTCAAGTCCACTTTTTTGATTTTTTCCATGGAAAAATTACAAAGATAGTATTTATAAATTTGAAGTTTCAGAAGTAGAACGCCCACACCGGGAGTCGAACCCGGGTTTCCAGCGCGACAGGCTAGTGTCATAACCGTTAGACCATGTGAGCACGTAAGTAGTCCTTCATATCAATTTTTATTTTTAAACCTTGTGATGGTTGAGAAATTTGTTAATTTATTCTTTTTTCTTAAAGCCTAAACAAATTGAATTTACGCAGTATCTCTTTCCCGTTTTTGTTGGACCATCATTGAAAAGGTGACCTAAATGAGCTCCGCAATTTTTACAGAGAACTTCAGTCCTTACCGTTCCATGAGATAAATCCGTTTTTAATTCAACATTTTTAGCGTTGTCAAAACTTGGCCAACCAGTTCCAGAATCAAACTTTGCGTCTGAACTAAAAAGTTCGGCTCCACAATTTTTACACGTATAACTTCCTTTTTCCTTATTCTCAAGGAGTTTTCCTGTAAAAGCTCTTTCTGTTCCTTTTTCAAATAAAACTTGTTTCTTCTCCTTCGTTAAATTTTTATTTATTTCTTTAATTTTTTCCATTAATAACAAACCATCCCTGTTTTTTTAACATAATCTTGATGATAATCTTCAGCTTTGTAAAATTCTTTAGCTGGGAGAATTTCAGTTACAACTTTTTTGCCGATTTTCTTTTCAACTTCTTTTTTACTTTTTTCAGCGAGTTTCTTTTGATTTTCGTCTGTGTAAAAGATAACTGAACGATCTTGGCTTCCAACATCAGGACCTTGCCGATTTAGGGTAGTCGGATTGTGTTTTTCCCAGAAAATTTTTAATAAATCCGAATAACTAACTTTCTTTTCATCATAAATTAACTTCACAACTTCTGCGTGTCCAGTTTTTCCTGAACAAACTTCTTTGTAATTTGCTTCTTTTTCTCCACCCATATAACCTACTTGGGTTTTTACATTAGAAATTTGAGAAAACAAATACTGCGGTTTCCAAAAACACCCCATTCCAAAATATGCTTCTTTCACATAACAACTAAAAAAATCTACTTAAATAACCTTTTCCTAAATTGTACCCAATTTATTTCTTTTTCTTGTTTGAGTTAGAAAAGCTTTGTTCAGCGAAGAACAAAAGAGCAATTATTGCAATCACTGTTGAAACAAGGTAGTTTCCCCATATTGCTGTTATAAGAACAACAATAGCTGCAATGGCTCCAAAAATTCCTTCCTCTTTTTCGGTTTTTTGTCCCATCTTTATACTAATCTTTAGGGGTATAAAAATCTAACTTAAACAATACTTTTTTATATTAAAAATTATTAATTCAAACATGGAATCAAATCAAAGGAGGTGTTGGGGATATTTTCTTTTTGGATTAAGTATTTTCCTTTTAATTTTAGGAACAAATGTTTCTCCTGCCCACAGTTCAACTTTCAACACGCAAGACTTTTTTACGTCTATAAGTGTTCTTGGTTGGTACTTGTGGATATCTTTGGCATCTTTAATTGCTGGAAGTTATTTACTTTCTTTAAAAGAATAGATGAATAAAATTAAGAAAGAATTATAAATTGTATTTTATTATTTTTAATTATGATAGAGAGGTTAATTAGGCGTTCTACTAACATGGATGTCTTTTTGGTTTTTGTTGCTTCCATTGCAGTGGTTGGTTTTTGGCGTGGTGTTTGGAATTTAATGGACCATTATATCCTTACAAATAATTTTCTCTGGAGCCAAATTGCAACAATTCTCGGAGGAATTGTTCTTCTACTTTTACTTGCACAACTTAAAGACAAAGACGAAGAAAAGAAAAAATGAGAAAGAAAGTCATTGTTAATGACAAAATGCAAAAAGGTTATGTCTATTTTTTAACTGAACCTCCTGGTAAAAATTTTGACAAGGATTTCAAACCAGAATTAAGTCCAAAGGAAATGCTTGAACTCGGAGTTTTTGGGGGAGTTTATATGAGAGATTGCGTTAGAGAATTTCCTAAGAATTGGTTTACTAAAGCGAAATTTGCACCTCTTTCAACAAAAAAACATTTGGCAGAACTAAATTTCTTTAAAGTTAATGCTTCTCAACCTTTAAGTGTATGGAGAAAAAAGGGTTGGATAAATGAACACGATGACCCGCGTGGATGGTTTCAATGGTTCTGTCGGTATTATATGGGTCGAAGAATTCCCGAATATGACCAAATTCAAATAAAACGTTGGAAAGCAATTAAAAGACATATTGCTCAAATAAAAAAGAATTGCAACAAAGGGCAACTAAATTGTCGTCCAAAACAGCGTCAAGCAGTTCTCCATTGGGCGTATGACTCTAGAAAGATTTAAAGAAGAGAATTAATTTTTAAAAGATAGCTTTAAAGATATAAATTATTATAAATGAAAGATAAAAATTAATGGTATGAAACTTAAAAACATCCTAACTAAAATTGTATTCCCATTAGTTATTGTTGGAGGTATTGGGAGGTTTGTTTATTTCACAAATCACAATAATGAGATAGATAATAAAATTAAAAATAAAAAGATAGAAATTGGATTAAATGAGAAAATGATTAAAAAATTAAATTCTACCTTTATAGATTCTTATTCTTCCCCCGAATATAGAGAATATACCTCACAACAAAGCGATACTTCCTTTTGGAAAAGACAAATAAATTTTTTAAATAAAGAAAGAGAATCCTTTAGTTTGAAAAAACATTTAACAGAGTTTGAAAAAGAGTACACGAGATTTTATCTTCCTTTAAAATATTACATGGCAACAACTTCTCTTGATGAATTGAGAGGTATAAACAAAAAAGTTGAGGGGTATCATCAGGTCAACAAAACGCTCCAATCAAAAATTGATTCTTTAAAAAATGAAAAGAGTTCTTTCTTCTAAACCATTTAAAATTTTTTATTACCATAAAGTTTAAATCTTAATCTTTTTCATTAATTGTATGAAAAAATTAAACCCCTTAAAATTATTTTTTATCGCAGGACTTTCTTTATTTTTAAATACTAACGTCAGTGAGAAAACCTTGCCCCCTTTAGATGTAAAATTTTACGATTTAGATGCCTTAAAAATAGAAAGACTTGAAGCAATAAATAATCTGCAGGAGGATACAGTAACTTCTAACTTTTTGAAAAACCTTGAGGAGGATAAAAATTATTCAAATTTTAAAGATTCAGTAATAAAAGAAGACAAAAAGGATTTAGAGCATTTAATTAAAAAGTATGAAAAAATAAAACTATCCCAAAAAAGGTATATCTCAAAAGGAATTTATCAAGAGTTCATCGAATCTAATGAAAAAATTTCAGAATCAAAATCAAAAGTAGATAATTACCAAATTGTTTCAATTGGAGGCCTTTTGCATTTAAAAAATTTGAATTCTTATACACAAAATGACAACCTCAACCTTATTTTAAAAGACCTGAAAAAAGTACAAAAGTTGGAAGAAATTTCAAAAAATTCTGAAAGCCAAATTGAAAGATCAATGGGTTCAACAATTTTGAATGTTTCTGAATATATCCCATTCATAAATGAACTTTCAAAAAAAGAAAACCTACCCTTAGAATCTAATTTAACAATTATTTCCAATGAATCTTCTGGTTACCCTTATATTGTTGGAAGAACTGGCGACCTTAATTTATTTCAAATAAATCCCCTAATGATTCCAAATCTCTATAAAAAAATGAAAAATGAGAAGGACACTTTTTTTCAAAACTATGTTAATAAGATTTCTCTTGAAGAATTTGAAAAAGAAATAAAATTTAATCCAAAAACAAATATTGTTACTGGAATTTATTTGTTAAAACTTCTAAACAAAGAATCTAAAAATGAAGCTCAAAGAATTATTCTATATCACCTTGGTGAACCAAGTTATAAGGAAATTCCCCTTCATGTTCGAAAAAAAATTGAATCTGGTTATTTTAATTCGGAAGAAAAAATAAAAGAATCTGATGAAAAATATCCTGGACTAGGTTACTTAAAATATTATTTTTCTAAAAAAAAGGCTCTTTGTGAACTAGAAAAAACTCTCCTCGACTGATTTTCCCTGAAAACTAAAATAAAAAAATAAAAATTAAATTATTGACTTTATTCTTGGAAGAATACGAATGCTCCGTAAATTGCAGAGATTCCGACCAAAATGTAAACGATCATTGAAACAATACCGCCTACACCGAAAATTGTGTCAACTAAGTTGAAATTAAAAGCTCCAACTAGTCCCCAATTTAGGCCACCTATTAAGACAAGAATCATTGCAATCATGTCTAAAACGCTTTTCATGATACACCTCCTTATTGAAATTATCAAGTAAAAGGGTTTTATTAATCTATCTGGAAAGGGCTTTTTCCCCTTTAATAAGGCAAATATTAAAAATGCTCTTTCACTGAATTACTTATGCAAAAAAAAGGTGAGCACAATAGTTTACATTCAAGTTCTGGAGGAAAATATTTGAAAAGTTGGGTTTATGGTGGACTTGATGGTGTTGTCACAACTTTTGCGGTCGTTGCAGGGGTCGTTGGTGCAAGCCTTGCTCCTTCGATTATCCTTATTATGGGTTTTGCAAATTTAATTGGTGACGGGATTTCTATGGCAGTTGGAGATTATTTATCTACAAAGTCACAAGGAGAATATTACAAAACTGAAAAAGAAATTGAAGAAAGGGAAGCTAAAAAAAATCCACGTAAAGAAGAAAACGAAATGGAATCTGTTCTTATTAAGAAAGGATTTCAAAAAGCAGATGCAAAGAAAATTTCCTTTTTAATTTCAAAAAATAAAAATTATCAAGCTGACACCATGCTTCACGATGAATTGGGAATTGTTTATGACCGGGTTCACCCAGAACGAAACGCTCTTGCAACTTTTGCTTCTTTTTTGATTTTTGGAATGATTCCTCTTGTTCTTTTTATATTTAGTTTAATTTTTAATGTCCCAATAAAAAATGCTTTCTTTTGGGCTTGTGTTTTGTCTGGACTTTCAATGTTTTTACTTGGAGTCTTTAAGTCAAAGATAACAAAAAAGAATTGGTTAAAGTCTGGATTAATAACTCTTTTAGTTGGTGGAGTTGCAGCAACTGCGGCATATTTTGTCGGGGAGATTTTGTCAAGAATAGTATAAAAATGGTAAATAAGAAAATAAAAAGAAAAGTTTTGAAAAAGGAAGTTTCTAAAAAGAAATTTTCAAGAGACTACAGAAGCGAAGGAAAAAATATCCTCGTTGGTCTTTTGGGATTTTTTTTAACTGTTTTCTTGGTTCAGTTTTCATATAAAGGTCCAGATGAAGGGATAAGTCTGAATGTTGTTCAGGTTGTTGATTTTTTTAGTGCACAAATGTTATTCCTTGTTAGTTTGCCGAGATTTATTGCAACAATTTTTGGAGTAATTATCGCAATAATTCCTTTTGTATTTTTTTACTTTTTAAGTAAAGAAATTTTTGGGAGAAGGGGCTAGTCCTCTCCGTGATAGTCCCATTCATCACAATCAATCATTCTTATATCATTAATTTTTGGGACCCAAAATGCATTTGTTTCTTTATAATCAATCTTTGAAAACCCTTTTAATTCCGCCTCGAACTTAGCTTTGTCATATCCTTCAAGCGCTTTTTGATATGCTTTTTGAGTTTCAACACAAGAATATTCCAACTCTTCTTTTAAATTTGAATACCCTTTATCTGAAGATGCTTCACAAATATCTTCTGAAAGTTTTCTCAATTCATTTAAAGGCAGCATTCCTAGGTGCTCCATAACAAAACCAGAGTAAAATTTTTTATTATTTAAATCAAATATCTTGTATAATCCTTCTGGTTTTGCAACTTTTACTTCAAGGTCATATGCTTTTTTTTGCATAACTTCTCCCCTTTCAACCTTGTGCCAATTTTGAGGAATTTTTGGAAATTTACTCACTAAATCTTTTCCTTTTCCAGCAAGAGAAAAAACTACTGAATGGACTCCTACCCTTCCACTAATTAAATCATCTCTTGAAAAAGCATATTTATGAGGGTAATTTCCATGGTTATCTCCTTCGGAACCGATTGAATATGCTTCCTCTTTAGATAATGTTTCTCCCGCTAATAGTTTGTTATAAATATCCCTTTTCTTTCCTTCTCTTGGTAAAAAATCTTCTAAGCACATATTCTTCTTATTTAATTTTACTTTATAAATATTTCTATTTTGTTGTTACTAGTTAGTGAACATTTATCTATATCCAAAAAAGTGATTAATAATTTAAACCCCTCTTTTCTTAATTTTTTATGGTAGAGATTCCGGAATACAAGAGAGATGGTTCAAGAGATTATTTGTTTGTTTTAAGAGCATTAAATCAAATTCCTTTTCCCGTTGGAAAAAAGTTACTTGTTGACTTTTTATATGGAGATGAAAGTAATCCGTCAGTTGAAAAAAATAAGTTGTACGAATTGGAAACTTTTGGTCTTATGTCTTTTATTTCAAAAGAAGAGATTTTAGAAGTAATTGAAAACCTAATTATTAACAATTTAATTGAAGTTTCTAGTTCAGTCTTTAATAAATTTGTTAAAGTTTTGTCAATTGGAAGAAATGGTCAAGCTGAACTTATTCACCCTAAACTTTATTCAAAAAAGGTTTCTGAAAATCTTGATGAAATTGAAACTAAAATAAGTGAAAGAGAAATGGAGCACTTCAAGGAACTTGAAGAATTTTTAACTGGATTTAATTTGGAACAAAAAAAGGCAATTGTAAGCCCAAAGGAAAAAATTCTTTGTGTTGCAGGAGCTGGCTCTGGGAAAACTTCTGTTTTAACTAAAAGGATAGAATTTTTAAATAAAATGAAAAAAATTAAAGGGGACAGAATTCTTGCTATAACTTTTACTCGTAAAGCAAAAGAAGAAATGGAAAAAAGATTGAATGAACTTGGAGTTCAAGCAGTTGTTGAAACGTTTAATTCATTTTCAGAAAAAATTTTATTAAAATATGGGGGGAAAATTTATGGAAGAAAAGTTAGGGTTGCAAGTTTTCAGGATAAAATGTTTGCAGTTTTAAGAGCGCTTGACAACTTAAACCTTGACATTGAAAGTGCAGTTCAAAAGTATTTCTCGTCGATTAAAAATAAAAATAAATCAATTTACCAACTACAAAATATGTTTATCTCTGACTGTTTTCAAGTTTTTGAATATTTTAAGTCAACACACTTAAGTTTTGAAAATTTTGAAAAGAAATACAACGATGAAACCTTGAAAAATTCTAAAATGATTTTTGAAATTGTAAAATATTTGGATAAATATATGGCAAGTAATGGATTCAGAACCTATGGAGACCAAGTTAGAGACGCAATTAGTTTTTTTAAAATTTACAAAAAATTTATTCCAATTTTTGAACACGTTTTAGTTGATGAATTTCAGGATGTAAACTTTGAGCAAATTGAACTTTTGGAAATTCTTAATCCAAAAAACCTTTTTTGTGTTGGAGACCCCAGGCAATCAATTTTTGGTTGGAGGGGTTCAGAGGTTAAACATATTTTAAAATTTAAAGAAAGATATCCCGATTCAGAAATAATTAATCTAAGCAAAAATTACCGAAGTAACAACCACATTGTAAAAGTAATGAATAAGGTCATTAAAAAAATGGGGGTTTCTCCATTGGAATCTACTTTTGAAAATAAAAAAAGTTTGAAAATTTTAAAGTTTGATGATGAAAAAGCAGAGTTTAATTTTGTTAAAGCAAAAGTTTTGTCAAGTGAAATTCCAAAAGAAGAAATTTTTGTTTTGTCTAGAACTAACAGGCAAATTGAAGAACTTTCAAAAATTTTTAAGGAAGCAGGGATACCCCATGCTTTAAGGGAAGAAGGAATAAAAGAATTTAATACAAAAAAAGGGGAAGTTACACTTGCAACGGTCCATTCGATAAAAGGCTTGGAAGCCGAAACCGTTTTTGTTGTTGGTTGTACTCCCGCCAACTTCCCTTGTAAAACAAGTGACCACCCAGTAATCGAAAGCATAAACATGTATAACTACGACAAGGAAGAAGAGGAACTTCGACTTTTTTACGTCGTGATAAGTCGAGCAAAAAACAATTTATATTTAACTTATTCAGGAAAAAACCACACTTATTTTTTGAATAAAGAAGTTAAAGAAGACTTTGTTGAAGAAGAGTTTTAATTTTCAAAAACTCCTTGTAAAACATTTCCTTGCATTTCTTTTCGGTAGCAATTTTCACAAATTTCCGCGTTTGTTTTTTTACTAACTTTAAACGTAAAAGGGTCTTTCATTTCTTCACACCTTTCGCATCTTTTTGAGCAATTGTTACAATAGTTTCTTCCTGTAACGGGGTCTTTTCTTGTATGTTTTTCACAAATTAATCTTGAACACCTGAAACACCTTACTGAGCAAGTTCTACAAATTTTTTTTGAACAAATTTCACAAGTATTTTTTAAACATTTTTTACAAAATTTTTTCCCGCATGATTCACAATTCGTTGAGCAGTTTTTACAAGTTGCGTGCCCGCCTGAACAAATAAAGATTTCTTTAACTTTATTTGCACAACTTTCACAAGTTACTCCAGAAACTTCTTTTGCTAAAGGATCAAACTCAACCATGAATGACTTTTTTAGGGGTTCAGCTTTGACGTCTATTGTAAAAACATAAATTGGGTAATAAATTATCGTTGTTTTTTCTAATTTATTTTCGACATTCAAAAAATGTTTTTGGTTTTCAAGTTGAATCTCCCTAACTTTGTCTTCTTCTAAAGCTAAGAAGTTTGACTTTTCTTTAAGAGAATTAATTAATTTTTTTTGTTCTGAAATTTTTTCTACTTCTCCTTTTCTTGCAAATTCCATTAACTTTTCAGTTATTTCTTCAAGTTCTTTTTGGAATTGTTTTGTTTCTGACTCAAACTTTTGTTCGATATGTTCCTTTTCTTTTTCAAACCTTGCCCCTAAACTTCTTGAAATTTTGTTTGTTTTTTCTTGAATTCTTTTTTTAACTTCTTCTTTTGCGATAAAATATGAGTTTTTGAAATTTGGAACTTTACTTTTATCAAAATCTCCTTCAAGAATCAAGTATTCAGACAAATCTCCTTCTATTGGCTTTGAATTAAAGACATAAATTTCATTTGAAATACTTTCTTTTTTATCTAAGTACTCAAAAACCGTGTTAAATGTGAATTTGTAAAAGAAACCGGGTTTTTCTCTTGAAGTTATCTTTTTAATTTCAGAATTTGGAAAAAAAATTCTTTTTTTTATTTCTTCAGTCGGATTAATATTGAAGTCTATTTTCAGGTAGCTTGTTGACTCTTCTTTTTCCATACTTTTCCAAGGGTTAAAATCTTTATATAAATTGTTAGGTTTAGCTTTTACCTTTTTCAAGAGGTTTTATATAATTAATTTTGCTTATTGTGTTATGTCATGGAAAGGTTTTTTAGGGGGAATTTTAGCAGTTTTGTTAATTGGGCTCTTTTTCATTTATTGGTTTTTGCCATTTGACCAAGTTCAGTTTGGAGTAAATAAAAATCCTGAGTTTAGTGTTGGAAATATCTCAAGCAATATGCAATTTTATCCAAATATGAGGTTTCCCAGCACCCGAATTTCATATTTAATTGAAGACAGTTGTAACTTGCAGAAAAAAAGTGAAATGATTGACGCATTTAATTACCTTCAAAACAGGACTGTTTTAGAGTTTTACCCTGTTACAAATAACGAAGAAATTACTGTAAGTTGCCAAGAGGAATCAAAAACAACAGACAATGGAATGTTTATTGCAGGAGAAGGTGGGCCTGTTAAAATTATCTCTAGTGAAAACTTTGACGTGATTTTTAGCGGGAAAATTCTTCTTTTAAGGGAATCAAATTGTGAAAGGCCCAACGTTGAAATTCACGAACTCCTTCACGTTCTTGGGTTTGTGCACTCAACAAATGTAAACAACATAATGTATCCAGTTAGTAAATGCTCTCAAACCTTGGGAGAAGAAATTCCAACAAAAATAGACCAACTTTACAGTTATCCTGAGCTTACGGACTTAAAACTTGAAAATGTTTCTGCATCAATTTCAGGGAGATACTTAGACCTTAATCTTTCAGTTCAAAATATTGGTCTTAAAGACTCTCCCAATGAAACTTTAAAGGTTTATGGAGACAATGAACTTTTGAAAGAAATGAATTTAAAGGAAATAAAAATTGGTTATGGATTAACAGTCTCTTTAACAAACATTTGGGTTACAAAAAGAACAACAAACGAAATAAAAATTGTTATAGAAGGTCCTAATGATGAGCTATCTCTACAGAATAATCAAGTTATTCTTACAACTTTGACAGGGAATTAATCTAAATCTAATTCATCAATTGCAGAGTCAAGGTCGTCGCCAAATGATTCGTTGTCACCCATTTTTTAAGTAATTTGTGAGTCTTACTCACATTTTATTTATACTTTTTTTAGAGCTAAATAGTATATAAAGTCTTCTATTATTTTGAAGGCATTTTAAAATTTGTCGTCTATAAAAACATTTAAAAGGGTCTTTTTTAAAGAATTTTAAAATTTTTTGGAGTGGTTTGTCGACGGGAAGAAGGAATTTATAAAAAATCAAAATAAGAAATTTTTTGAGTTACTAAAGAGTCTATTTCTGGTTGATAAGAATCAGCTTTTTTTTGGAATTCTTGTGCTTCTTTCATCAAATTTTTCATGTAGGGGGTGTCTCTAGAATTAAAATCTCTATGAAATTCATTAGCCCATTCCATATTACGCGAAACTGCTTCCAACCCATAATTTCTTTGTATTGTGGCAATTTGTTGTATTTTTTCATCTAATTTAGAATTATAATTATTCACATAAATTCCTCTGCCTACCCCTCCAAAAATAAAAATGGGCAAGAGTGTCTTTGCTAATGTTTTTCCGAATCCCATAATATTTATTTAAATATCGACTTTATAACTTTTTATGTACTCTGATTAGACATTTATTTAACAAAAAACGAAGTGTGCTCCCGAAAGAGCACACTTTTTTATCCACCCACCCAGAGTCGAACTGGGGATCTCCCGGGCACTGCTTGATTTTATTCATAACGTGACCTACTGACTTTTGGGGTTTCATAGAATGTCGAATTGACTCGACTCTCCACCTTAGACATCTTTATTATCTACAGCCAGGCGCTCTAACCACTGAGCTATGGGTGGTTATTAAAATTAAGGGGAAAATCTGTTTTTAAGTTTTTGGTATTGCCTTATTCAGATAATAAAATTTTAATCTACTTCATTAACCCATCCTTTAAGTTCTTCCAAATTTTTATCAAAGTATTTTTCTGGAAGATTTTCTAAAAATTCTTTTGTTAGTCCTTTTATGTGTACATAACTTACAAAGAAAAAGGAAAGTAATTGTGGTCCCGTCCCAGTCACCCTTTCATAACTTAAATGTGAAAGATAATCATTTATTCTTCCATAAAGTTCTCTTGAATCTTTAGATGGTTTTAAATTCCAATTAGGAAGATAATGTATCGCACGAGGTTCTTTTGAAGGATTTTTATTCACTCCATAAAAAAATTCCCATAAATTTCGAATATGAGTAAAGAAAGCAACTGCAATAAAATCGGGAACTTGAATATAAGAAGAATTCGGATTTAGGTCTTTGGTAATCCTTATACATCCCCTTATCATCTTAAATTCATAATAGAAGTGACCATTTATTAAAGAAGTTTTAATCTCATCACTGGGTTCTTTTGATTTTGTCATTTTTTATTTTTATTTCCTTCATTTTTCATTGCCGAAAGAAGAAATTTAAAAAACCACCAGAGGATTGTGCCAAGAGTTACCCCTATAATAAAAGTCCAAACATAATTTATTGTGATTATTATTGGTTGTCCTTTCTTTTTTTCATTATTTAAATCGGCTTGACAATTAGATAAATTTCCTTGTGATTGATTATATAAACTCTCATAAAGGGTGGATTGATTTTGAACTGCACTTAAAGTTTCTGGAGGAATACATGTTTGGTTTTTTTGATTTGAATTATTAATCCCTTGAAAAACATTTCCACCAATAGAAATTAAAAGTAAAACGAGGATTCCTATAAAAACCCATCCTGGAATTTTCATCTTTTAATTACCCCCAATATTTTTGCAAAAGTATCTGCACTACTTTTCCACCCTACAATTTTCTTGTAAATTATAAGGTCTTGTTTTGTTTGCTCACAAGGATAGTTGGGGGTATTTTGACAAAGAGAATTTATTGTTTCCTCTAAAACTTCATTTTGTATTTCAATTATTTTCTCACCGGTTAATATGCTTTGGATTTCCTGGTATGATTTTAATTGACTCTTTAGTTGAGCTTCTTTTTGAATTGCTTGATCACTATATCCTCCATTGTAAGCCCCAGAGATAGTTAAAATTGAGAAGAAGAGGAAAACAAGACAGACAACTATCCCAATAATGTAAGAGAGTTCATCCCATTCGTCATCCCATGCAAGATATAAACAAATAAGAAATCCAATCAAAGATAAAGGAATTGCAATTAAATCAAACCAAAAAAGAAAACGATTAAATTGTATTATTGCTAATTGAATTTTTATCCAAATAATTATTAAAGAAATAACCAAAATTAATATGAATCCTGCAAGTGCTTCTTTCTCCTTGTCATTCATTCAAAATAAACTTCTTTAATATTTATAAAATGTTCATAAAAGGGTTAATTTATGAAAACTACTTTAAAAGAAGTAAGGTTATAAATTAGAATTTTCAATGATTTTATGAATGGAACCTATTGAAAGGTTTTTTCATCACATCTTAAACATTTTTTCATTCTTGGGTAAGATAGCTAAGGTTTTTAATTTTTATTAAATCTCTTTTATTTAAATTACTCTACAACAAAGTATAGAAATGTCTCCATTTCTCGCGAAAAAACCGTTTGAGGCAAAAAAGTTTTTGTCTGTTTCAAGATTTCCATTTTCATCCTGAGAAATCACCACCTCTGACGTCCACCCATTTACCAAACTCCACCCTTCACTTTTGTTACAAATTAACCCATCATAAACTAAATAATAAGGTCCTCCAAGAGATCTTAGATATTCCAATCCATCAAAAGCAATCTTTTCTGTAGAACCCAAATTAGGAAGATTTTCAAAATTTGAAATTGAAACTTTTTTTGAAGATACTTTTTTGGTTGCTTGCAAACACTGAAAATCATATTTTTTTTGAGAGGAATAATTTATATAAGTGTTATTTAAAATATTAATTACAGAATTATTGTTTTGATTGTAATCTTCTTTTAAAGAACTCATGGTTTCTTCCTGAATTTTTATCTTAGTATTAAAATAAATAAAATTAAATATTAAAGCCAAGAGAACAAAAATTAAGAGAAATAGAAACCCTTTTTCTTGAATTTTCATTAGATTTTGAAAGAAAAGCCATTTTTATATTTTTTCAATTAATCACTTCTTTGATCAGCTAAGAAGAAAGCCTTGTTTGATGAAACTTCTTTTGGTTTTCCTTCCCTGTCAAACAATGCGTAAGCTGCAGGAAGAGCAAAACGACCAAGAACTCCAACCTTTGAGTATATGACATATGAGAACATCCTTTTTTCTCCAGCTTCAAAACTTGGAATTTCCCATTCGAAAGTTCTCTTTGTCTTGTTGAATCTTTTTGGAAGGTCTCCACCAAACTTCTCATAAATTTTAACTAATGGAGGAAGCCTGTCGAAGATCTTTACATTTTCAATGAATCTTCTAGCTTCAATGTTAATCATCACTTTAAGGGCAAATTCTCCCCCTTTAGCGTTCATGAATGAAACTCTCTTTCTTAAAACCAAATCTGTCTTTGAATACTTTCTAGCAAAAATTACTGTTAAGACAATTAAAAGAATAATCAAAAAGGGAATTAACCAATTTGTTCTAACTTCAACTTGGAAACTTTCTCCAGGATTTATTTGTTTATTCCAAATGTAACTAACTTGTGTTCCACTTCTTTCTACTAGGTTTGGCTCAGGAGAAAAACTTGTAAAAATTCTTGAAATTATATTCTTTTTAACAAGAACAGTTGAATCTTGAACTGTGTTTCCTTCGTTGGATTTTTTTATGACAGTAGTATAAATAATGAGTCCATAATCTTTTCTGTCTTCAGTTAAAATATTTTTTTCTTTGAAGTCAATACTTTCTTCAATGTGTGCAGAAACTCCGCCTGTTAACAAGTCAGAACTAAGAGTATAGAAACCTGCAGTTAATTTTGAAAAATCATCTTTATTTAATTGAATTTCAAAACTTTTCTTTTCATTTGGTAAAACATCTGTTACTTCATCTTTATCAAAAAATGGCGACGACAAATGTATTTTCAAGTCTTTAAATGGAAAATTAACTTTATTTTGTAAAAAAACATTAATTGAACTTGATTCTGGGTTTATAGAATCTGCACCTAAAGAGAAAGCATCTTTTAATTCAATAACTTTAACGTTTACTTTTTCCTCAACTTCTGTTTTGTCGCTTGCTTGAATAAAGTAACTAAAACTAACTACTCCTCTTAACTTTAAATCGCTTCTTGGAGTAATTTTCAAATCAACTAATTTTGATTCTCCAGAATTTATTTGTACATTTTGAGTTGGGCTTACTTGGGGGCCAAAGAAGGTATAAAATGAAAAAGTGTCTGAAGGACCGTTATTTGTTACGTTAAGACTAAAAGTTGCGGGTTGATCTAAACCAGCAATCATTACTTCATTACTTGAAAGTTTTTGAACGTTCAAATTTATTGCTAAAACTGGTTGAATTAGAAAAAATGCAAGGATAAAAAGTAAATATATCTTTTTCATGATAAAAAATTGTGAATTTTCTATTTAAACATTTCTATATTGAAGTCCAAACGGAAAAGTTTTGAATTTACTTTTCAGCGCTTTCTAAATCCAAGAAAGATTTGGCTTGGCTTAAAAATTCGTCTGCCATTCCAGAAAGTTTGTCTTCAAATTCAGCTACTCTTTGAGAAATAATCCACTTTTCATAAATTCCTCTCCAAAGTTTCATTCTTCCAGAAGTTTCAAATTTTCCGTCGTAATCTCGAACTAAAGAAGACTTTAATTTTATTGTAACTGAACCACTGTTTGTTTTTACTTTAACTCCCCCCTTATTTATTTCAACTTCCGCTAATTGGTCTACTCTAAACTCTATTTTTATTTCAAACTGAAAATAATCCGTTACTTCTTTTGTGCAAACCCACTTAAATTTTACTTCTTTAGTTGGTCCAGCAATTTTCTCTCCATACTCACTTTCTTCAATATCAAGTCCTGCTTCTTCGCTTAACCAGTTGTAACAGAATTGATAAAAGTCCTTAAAATTGAAGTAACCCTTGTATGAAATCTTACTTGAATACACCTCATCTTGTTCTGACATGAAATATTTATGAATTTTTATTTTAAATATTCTTCTGTTGTATAAATCTTTAAATAATTGAGAAAAGTTCAGTCTATATGGGAAAAGGGGACTTTATGTCAGAGAACACAGAAAGGACAGTTGGACGTGATGCTCAACGGAATAATATTTTAGCAGCAAAGTTAGTTAGCGATGTAGTTAAGACGACTCTTGGCCCTAAGGGGATGGATAAAATGCTTGTTAGCCCAACTGGAGACATAATTGTGACAAATGATGGGGTTACAATTCTAGATGAAATGCAAATTGAACACCCTGCCGCAAAAATGATGGTTGAAATTGCTAAAACTCAAGAAAAAGAAGTAGGTGATGGGACAACTACTTCAGTAATGATATCCGGAAAACTTTTGGAAAACGCTGAAAAACTACTTGACAAAAAAATTCATCCGACAGTGATTGTTAAAGGTTACAGAATGGCTCAGGAAAAAGCTCAAGAAATTTTAAAAGAAATTTCTCTGAAAATTACTCCAGAAAGTGAAGACATCTTAAAACAAATTGCGATGACTGCAATGACTGGAAAAGGTGCCGAAGAAGAAAAAGAAAAGTTTTCAGAAATTCTTGTTAGAGCAGTAAAAATGGTTCAAGAAGGAAATAAAGTTGAACCTGAAGACATAAAAATTGAAAAAGTTGTGGGAGAGGGAGTTAAAGACACTAATTTAGTAAAAGGAATTATTATTGACAAAGAAAAAATTTCTAAGGATATGCCTGAAAAAGTTTTTGGAGCTAAAATTTTGATTACCGACTTCCCACTTGAAATAAAAACT
The DNA here is from genome assembly GCA_964581315.1 of Candidatus Woesearchaeota archaeon. GTDB lineage: Archaea > Nanobdellota > Nanobdellia > Pacearchaeales > GW2011-AR1 > GW2011-AR1. Next base: position 26,609 of record CAZONG010000001.1, read on the forward strand.
CCCGAAGTGGATACAAAAATTTCAATTTCAAGTCATGCTGAAATGCAGAATTTTTTAGATGAAGAAGAAAAATCAATAAAAAAAATGGTCGAGAGCATTGTTTCAACTGGAGCAAACGTTTTATTTTGTCAAAAAGGAATTGATGACTTTGCTCGATACCTTTTAAGTAAAGCCGGCATATACTCTTGTCGACGAGTTTCTAGAACTGATATTGAAAGAATTTCAAAAGCGACAAATGGAAAAATTGTTTCAAATTTGAATGAAATAAGTAATGATGTTTTAGGAGAAGCTGGAAAAATTGAAGAAATAAAAGTAAGTGGGGAAAGAATGACTTATCTCTCGGACTGCAAGAATTCCAAACTCGTTACAATTTTAGTTCATGGAGGAACAAAACATGTTGTTGATGAAGTTGAAAGAGCCTTAACTGACGGACTTCTTGACGTTGCAAGCGCATTGGAAACGGGTTTAGTTGTTCCTGGTGGAGGAGCAATTGAAATTGAAATTGCAAAAAGATTAAGGGAATTTGGTCAAAGTCTTGCTGGGCGTGAACAACTTGCTGTTGAAGAATTTGCAAACGCGCTTGAATTTATTCCAACTACTTTAGCTGAAAATGCTGGAATGGACCCAATTGACGTCTTAACTGAACTCAAATCTCGACATGATTCTGGAGAAATGAATTTTGGTTTGAATCTTTTTACAAACAGAATTGAAAATGTTCTTGGTTCAAAAATAATTGAACCGGCTAAAATAAAAGTTCAGGCAATAAACTCTGCAACAGACGTAGCAACAATGATATTAAGAATTGACGACGTTATATTATCAAAACCTTCACGAAGGGGAAAAATGAATGACCTTGGAAGTTTACCTAGCTATATGGAAGGGTTGAGTTAACAATGAAAATTCCACAAATTTGGGGAAATGTTACTGAAAAAGATTCTAAAGTAATTCAAGTTTACTTCGAAGGCATTCCCTATC
>CAZONG010000002.1:0-26961 GCA_964581315.1 Candidatus Woesearchaeota archaeon
TTAATAATAGGAAAAGGTCAGCAGTTTCTCTTGTTTGAAATTCATTTGGGAAGTTTTTTTCAATTCCATCTTCTTCTGCGCCTCCAAAAGGAGGATTTGTTGCAACGACATCCACCATCTCCTTTGAAGAATATTCTCTTAATGGTTTAGAAAGAGAATTGTCATGTTTTATGTTTGGTTCTTCAATATCATGCAAAATTAAATTTGTCATGCAAAGAAGGTGAGGTAAAGATTTCTTTTCAACTCCACGAAGATTTTTTCCTAAATCCTCAAGCTCTTCAACATTTTTTATTCCTTTTTTTATATTTTCAAGTGAAGAAACTAAAAATCCCCCTGTTCCGCATGCTGGATCTAAAACGACTTCTCCTAGTTTAGGATTAACCATATCTACAATAAATTGAGTAACTGCTCGAGGAGTATAAAATTCCCCTGAGCTTCCTGCGCTTTGAAGTTCTTTAAGAATTGTTTCATAAATATCATTAAATAAATGTCTATCTTCTTGCCTTGTGAAATCTATTTTATTTATTTCATTAATAACTTGTCTCATCAAAACTCCACTTTTCATATAAGTATTTGTTTCTTCAAAGACTTGTTTTACAATCATTGCCTTTCTGTTTTCAAAATCATTTAAATTTTTGAGTTTCTGAAAAACTTCATTATTCACAAAATTATATAATTCATCCCCTGTAATTCCTTCTTCATTTGACGCCCAATTTCTCCACCTCACTTCTTCAGGCAAAGGGGACTTGTATTTTGAATCTTCAGCTTCTTTTTCTTCTTCCATAGAATCAAAAACTTTAAGGAAAATCATCCAGGTCATCTCAGAAATTCTTTGAGCATCCCCATCGACTCCCGAGTCCTTTCTCATGATGTTTCTTATAGAATGAACGATGTTCCCGATAGTCATAAGACCTTCAAGAATCAAACCTTTTTATGGATTTCTAACCCTTTCACACCACTCACAACTTTCTTTAGGACATTCTCCAGACAAAAGTTTCAAAACATCCTTCCAAAACTTTTCAGCCATTTTTACATCGACATCCATTTTTACTAATTCTGTGTCAAAAATAACTTCTCCTGTTGGAGTTACTTCTTTTGGAACATAAAACAAGAGGAAGAAAAAGTCTTCAGTTTCATAGCCATTTTTTCTCAAAAGAAAATTGTAAATATTTTGTTGAAGTCTGTAATGTTCTGCCGTGTCTTCTTTAACTGCATAACCACGAGTTTTGTAATCCAAAACAATTAATTTTTTTCCTTTTTGTAAAATGTTGTCAACTGCTCCATGAAGTTCATTTCCTTCTTCATCTGTCCAAGAAATTCCCTTAAAGTTACTTTGCCAAACTTTCATTTTTTCAGGATTGTCAAAGAGTTTCATATTTTCACAATGAGAATTTTCACAAAGTTCTGGGGGAAGTTCTCCCTTTTTTCTAAATTTATCAAAATGAACTTTCAAGATTTTATCCATTCCTGAAGGAAGAGAAGGAAAAATTCCTGCTGGCCTTTTCCAAACTTTATTTTGAGTTAACCAAAAACATCTTGGACACTCTTTCATTAAATTTAGTGCAGATGGAGAGAGTTTGTAAGTCATTAAATTTCAAAAGTATAAGGGGTTTTTATAAATTCCTAACCTCAGGTTTTATCAAAAAACCTTTTCGTTCTACGTTGTCTTTGAAAACGTATTACAAACCTATGAACTTCGTCTCTGATTTCTCGGAGGAACAATAGGCCTTTATTTTTTAAATTTAAATTTAATATGTTTCCATCAGGAAAGTAAATTTCTTCTTCTCTTTTTGCTAGAGAGATAATTGGGATTTTTACATTAATTTCTTCAAGTGCTTTAATGGAAGAAGAAAGTTGCCCAGCTCCCCCATCAATTACAACCAAGTCTGGCATTGCTTCATTGTTTAACTTTAATTTTGTATACCTTCTTTTAACAACTTCATTCATCGCTCTAAAGTCATCGTTTCCTTCAAAACTTTTTATTTTGAATTTTCTGTAGTTAGACTTGTCAGGCTTTCCATTTCTAAATTGAACCATTCCCGCAACAACTTCAGTTCCACTCAAGTGAGAGATGTCAAAACATTCAACGACTTTAGGCAAAAATTGTAAATTCAGTGCTTTTTTTAATTCCTCAATTTTTTCCATATTCCCAAAGTAATGAATTTCAACATTTTTTTTAACTAAAAGAAGTAAGTCATGAAGTTCCCCTTTTTGAGGTTTAATTATTTCAACTTTTCCTCCTTTCTTTAAAGTCAAAGCTTGAATGAGCGAATCTGAAGGAAAAACAGGTAAAATTATTTTTTTAGGAATTTTATTTTCATCATAATACTGAATAAGGAAACTTTCCAAAAAGTCTTCATCTGAATCGCTTTCATATTCAAATTCGTATGAACTTTTGTTTTCTAAAATTCCTTTGTGGACGTTGAAAACTAAAAGATAAACTTTTTTGTCTTTTACAATGTAGTTAAGTATGTCTTCATCATAATTTTTGTTTCTTTCAACATTTTGTTTTTCATTCAAGTATTCAATTGCAGAAATTTTATCCCTTAAACTAAGCGCCTTTTCAAAATTCTTTTTTTCAGACGCCTTTTTCATTTTTGTTTTTAATTCTTTAATCAGTTCAGAATTTTTTCCTTTCAAAACCATAACTGCTCCATTCACGTCTTCAAGGTAATCTTTTTTAGAAATTTTATTTATACATGGAGCCGAGCAAAGCCCCAAGTCGTAACGAATACATTTCTTTTTAGGGAGTTTTTTACAAGTTCTAAGTTTGAAGGTTTTGTTTAAAGTTTGTAATAAATCATCACGACCTTTTCCTGAAGTAAAAGGACCAAAAACTTTCAAGTCTTTTTTTCTTTCTTTAATCCTTTCAGTTCTTGAAGAAAGGAGTCGAGGAAATTCTTCAGAAGTTACTTCAATAACTGAATAAGACTTTGAATCTCTTAAATCAAGATTATATTTTGGGGAATGCTTTTTTATTAGATTGTTTTCTAAAAGGAGTGCTTCAGCTTCAGAGTTAGTTACAATAAAATCAATTTTTGAAATGTTTTTAACAAGAGCTTTTGTTTTTTCATCATCATGAACTTTGTTAAAATAAGATGAAACTCTTTTTTTCAAGTTTTTTGCCTTTCCAACATAAATAATTGTCCCTTCTGAATTTTTGTAAAGGTAACAGCCTGGTTCATTTGGAAGGCGGGAGATTTCTAGAGATTTTATTTCTGTCATGATTATATTTAATGAGGAAAGTATAAATTATTTTGCTAAGAGGGTTTTAGTATTAATTTGGTTTTTAACTGAGAACCTTGACTCTAAGTCTGGTTCGAAGAAAATACTCATTTCAAAATCTTCTTTAAATATTTTCCCGTCCAAGAGGTTTTATGATTTGCGACGTCTTCAGGAGTTCCAGTTACAACAACTTCTCCACCTTCAGCTCCGCCTTCAGGTCCAAGGTCAATAATCCAATCTGCACATTTTATCACGTCTAAGTTGTGTTCAATAACAACCATCGAATTTCCTTTGTCAACTAATTCTTGTAAAACATCAATTAATTTTCTTACGTCATGAAAGTGAAGTCCAGTTGTTGGTTCATCTAAAATATAAAGAGTTTTTCCAGTTGAACGCTTAGCAAGTTCACGAGTTAATTTTATTCTTTGACTTTCTCCCCCTGAAAGGGTTGTTGAACTTTGTCCGAGTTTAATGTAACCAAGACCAACTTTCACAAGAGTTTCGAGTTTATTTTTTATTGATGGGACAAATTGAAAAAAGTCAAGTGCTTCTTCAGTTGACATTTCTAAAACATCTGCAATTGATTTTTCTTTATATTTTACTTCTAAAGTTTCTCTGTTGTAGCGCTTTCCATGACACTCTTCACATTCAACGTAAACGTCAGGCAAAAAATTCATTTCGATTTTTATTGTTCCGTCCCCCTTACACTTTTCACATCTTCCGCCTTTAACATTAAATGAAAACCTTCCCATTTTGTAACCACGTAACTTTGCTTCCTTGGTTTCAGAGAAAACTTTTCTTATTTCGTCAAAAACTTTTGTATAAGTAACTGGATTACTTCTTGGGGTTCTTCCGATTGGAGACTGATCAATAATAATCACTTTGTCTATAAACGCGTCAGTTGAAATGCTTTTGTGCTCACCTGGAATTTCTTTAGAAGCGTTTAATTTTTTAGCTAAACCTTTGTAGAGAATTTCGTTAACTAAAGTGGACTTTCCTGAACCGGAAACCCCTGTAACTAAAGTAAGAGCTTGAGTTGGGAATTCTACATTTATGTTTTTTAGATTGTTTTCTTTTGCTCCGTTTATTTTTATTGGGAGTTGAAACTCTCTTCTTTTTTTAGGAATAGAAATTTCTTCTTTACCAGCTAAATACTGCCCTGTCAAAGAATTTTTGTCTTTTTCAATTTTTGTGGGTGTTCCCTCTGAAACAATTTCTCCCCCGTGAATTCCTGCGCCTGGACCCATGTCAACGACGTAATCAGCTGAACGAATTGTGTCTTCATCGTGTTCAACTACAACAAGGGTGTTTCCTAAGTCTCTTAATTTGTGAAGCGTTTCAATTAAACGAGAATTGTCTCTTTGGTGAAGTCCAATTGAAGGCTCATCTAAAACATACAAGACTCCAGTTAAGTTTGAACCAATTTGAGTTGCAAGCCTAATTCTTTGGGCTTCTCCCCCTGAAAGAGTTCCCGCGTTTCTTGAAAGAGTTAAATAATTTAATCCGACGTTTTCTAAAAATTCTAAACGTTCATTAATTTCTTTTAAAATTTGTTTTGCAATTGTTTCCTTCTTTTTAGACAAAGTGAGACTTTTGAAAAAAGCTCTTGCCTCTTTAATTGAGAGGTCTGTTACATCAACAATTGATTTATTGTCAATTTTTACAGAAAGAATTTTTTCCTTTAGTCTTTTTCCTTTACAAGTTGGGCAAATTGATGAACGCATGAATTTTTCGAGTTCTCTTTTTCTATAATCAGAAGTAGTTTCTTTGAAAAGTCTCTCTGACTGAGGAATAATTCCTTCCCAACCATTTTCAAAATGCATTTCTGCTCCGCCTGGCCACTTTCCTTTTATTTTTTTGTCTGAGCCGTAAAGCAAAACATCAAGCTGTTTTTTTGTGAATTTCTCAATTGGCGTAAAAATGTCAAAACCGAAATTTTTTCCAACAACTGCAAGTTGCTTTTGGCGCCAAGAGTTGTCCATCTTGCCGTAGACAGTAACTGCTCCATCAATTATTGAAAGAGATTTATCAGGAATTACTAAATCTGGGTCGAATTCGATTTTTACACCAAGCCCGTGGCATTCTTCACAGGCCCCAAAGGGAGAGTTAAATGAAAACATTCTTGGTTGGAGTTCTTCAAAGACTAAACCACATTTTGGACAGGCAAGGTTACTTGAGAACAATTGCTCTTTACCCTTTTCGTCTTGAACAATTAAGAGTCCTGAAGACTTTCCTAATGCATTTTCAACTGCCTCAGTTAAACGAGACGTGTCTTTTGAGTCGACTCGGTCAATAAGTAAATCAATGTCGTGCATTTTGTATCTTTCGAGTTCGACTTTTTCATCAGTTCGAATTAATTTTCCGTCAACTCGTGCTTTAGAGAAACCTTCTTTATTAAAGTCTAAAAGAAGTTCTTGGTACGTTCCTTTCTTTTGTCTGACAATTGGGGAGAAAAGAGTTAAATCTCCTGAAAACTCTTTTTGAATCTTTTTTGAAATTTCTTGGGGCGTTTGTGAGATTATTGGTTCGTTGTGTTCTGGGCAATACGGAACTCCGATTCTTGCGTAAAGGAGTCTTAAGTAATCATAAATTTCTGTAACTGTTCCAACAGTTGAACGCGGATTTTTTGAAGTCGTTTTTTGTTCAATTGAAATTGCAGGGGAGAGACCCTCAATTGAATCAACGTCAGGTTTATCCATCATTCCGATAAATTGTCTTGCGTAAGAAGAGAGACTTTCAACGTATCTTCTTTGACCTTCGGCGTACAACGTGTCAAAAGCCAAGGTTGACTTTCCCGAACCTGACAAGCCCGTTAAAACTATGAATTTATCTTTAGGCAAAGTGAGATTTATGTTTTTTAGGTTGTGAACTCTTGCTCCCTTAACGACAATTTCTTTCATAGTTCTTTTTTAGCTAAGTTTTCTTTTAAAATCTTCGTGTAACTTATGAAAAGAAATTCATTTATTGAGAAAAATTAGAGGGTTAAATTTTCTCGAGTTATTCGGTGTACCAACTATCTTTTATGTTAGGTATTTTTGGAGTTTATTTCAAATCTTGTTCACTTAGGTACCTTGTTACAAACGATTTAGAAAATTTTAACTCTCACTTTTGCTTTTTTCCCTTGTAAATTTTTTGGGTTTTTTCAAAATCTCAAATTTTTCCTTTTTTTCCATTTCTTCAATTCTAGACATACAAAATATGCAAAAAAGAGTGTTTTTCTTGGAGTTCGTACAATATATCTTGTGCGAACTTTACCCTCATTAAAGCTGTTTTAAGGGTTTTTGGGCTTATTTTAGCCTTTTTTTGATGTTAGGGTAATCTTTAATTGAGCTTTTCATTGGTTTTTGGCCTATTTTTCCCAGATCACTTAAAATTTATGCCGCCATTTGTTCACTAAGGTTCCTTAGATATAATATAAAGATTATAAGAACTTTTTACCTTATAAAATTGTTAATTATTTGTTTATTTAAAGTCATGGTGCTTTATGAAGAGGGGGTTCATTTGATTATAAGAACTTTTTAGGAGTAAAAAGGGATTATTTTGCAGAGGGGATTTTACTTGTTTTCCGGGTCACGCTTGAATTACTAATTATCCGAACTTCTTTAAAGGAAAAATGGTTTTGGCTTTGTTTTTTAGAGGAACCAATCTTGGTTGGGAGTTTGAATTTCTTGATTATGAGAACTTTTACAAAGGGAAAAGATAAGACTCCTTTCTTTTTGAATTTTCCCGTGGTTTTGTATTACTAAAACAACTTTTTTAGATTTAGCCAAAAATGGACCTTTTTATTGAAAAAATTTTTATGATTTTTGGAAAATCTTGTTTACACTTAGGTCACCAAAGTTTAAATTTGAATTGATTTTGGGTGTTTAAGGGGGAAAAAGGTAAGAAAAACAGCTAATTAAACACCTTTTTGGCTGTTTAAACATCCATTCACGTCGGTAAAAACCTTAAAATAAATCCCTTAAACAAAGGAAAAACCGCCCTTCCTTAGCCTGTTTAAGGCTGTTTAAAGCCGTTTAAACAGATGTTTTTTTGTAATCAACAGCTTTACAACGCTTTTTTGGCTGTTTAAACGGCCTTTTTTTAATAAAATTTTCTTCAGTTTTTGAGTCAAAAATAAGAGAAAAAATACAATTTTATCGATATAAAAAAGAAAGATATTTAAAGGAAAAGAAACTAAAATGAATATGTTTAGTTTTTTTAAGTCAAAAAACCACATAGAAGAGGTGAGAAGTGAAACCAAGAAAGGTTTTGAATCTGTAAAAAAGGATATTTTGGCTGTTGGAGACTGGATTAAACACCTTGATTCTGAAAAAAAGGTTCACAAAAGTGAAATAAACACCCTAAAAGAAGATTTATCGACGTTAAAAGAAGATGTTGAAGAGATAAAAAACCTTGTTTCTACCTTTGTTGATTTAAACACAAACAGCCGTTTAAACAGGCCGTTTAAAACAAACAAGGCGCTGTTGAATAAACAAACAACTGTTTCTTCTGTTCAAACAGATGTTCAAACAGATGTTCAAACACCAAATTTAAGTAGTTTTTCAGTAACTGAGAGGGCAATCTTGTTTGTACTCTTGAATACTGACATGAAATTAAGTTATGAGGACCTTGCAGCTATGCTAAATAAGGAGAAATCTACAATAAGAGGCCAAATAAACACTATAAAATCGAAAAGTGAGAGTTTAATAGAAGAGATAGTTGAGAAAAATGGGAAAAAAAGGGTATATATACCTGATAAAGTTAAAGAAAAATTGTTAAAAAAGCAGAAAGTGAGAGTAAAGGGAAGTAAAAAAGAGGGGGAAAAGCAAAAAAAAGAGAGTTAGAAGAATTAAAAAAAGAAAAACAAACCAAAAAACCCAAAAGAGAGGGTTTTAAAGTCGGAAAAGACAAAGAAAAAAGAAAAGAAGTGAGTTAAAAGTTATTTTGTATACCGAACAATTAATTAAAACAAGGTTTTAAATTAAAAAAGGTGGTTTAAAGATCTCTAAGTTGTAAGATAGTACTCAAGGAGGCTATTTTTTTCAAGTTTTGAGAGATAAAAAGATGAACTTCTTTATTGTTTATTTTCTTTTTCTCGAGGGGAATTCCCTTTAAAATGAGTCTTCGAACATAATCTCTTATTGAGCTCTCACTTAGCGAAAGGGTCTTTGAAAGAGATTTATAGTCTGAAAACCCTTTTTCCTCTTCCATTTGATATATCGTCGAGAAAAGAAGCATTTCCTGTTCGGTAAGCTTTTTTAGCTTGAACCTTACTTCTTTTCTCACCCCATCTAAAGACTCAAGTAAGTTTGAAGCTTCTTCAAAAGAGTTTGAAACCTTTTTAGGAAGAAATTCCTCTTGATTGTCTGTCTGTTGGTTTGTCTGTCTGTCTGTCTGAACCCCTTCATTTCCACTGGAAATACCTAAAATTTGGGCTTTTTGGAGCTTAAAAGAAAGAGAATCTGTCTTATCTTGTTGTTTATCTGTCTCTAAATTCTTCTTTTCTGTCTTATTCTTCTCTTCTAAGAGGAGGTTCATTTTTTTGTTTAAAGAATAAAGGTTTTCACCAACCTCGATAAGCAATTCTTTCATCTTATTCAAATCTTTTTTAAGAAAAAGAAACTCGTAATTTAAACCTCTAAAATCCTCTTTTACTTTCTTAAAAGCGTCCCTCACTTCATCCATTCAATAACTGGTTAAGGGGAGTTTAAAAGAATTAATATATTCAAAAAGAACCTTTCTTCTGATTTTTAGAGTAGTTTTCATAAGTTAAATGAGAAAGTTTCCATCTTGATCTCTTCAAGTAAGGAGTTCCGTCTTTATTTTTTTTAATTTCAAGTATTAGGTTTTTTTCTTTCAAATCTTTTAAAAGTTTTTTTGTAAATTCCTCGTCCCTTGCAATTTCTCTTGCTATGTAAGAGGTAAAAAGGGGTTTTGGACTCTCCTGAAAGAGATATAAAAGAATTTGCTCATAAATTTTTTCTCTTTTTTCCCTTGAAATTCTCATAAACAAAAGAAAGAAATTTTCCTTAATAAACTTTTTAATTTATTGTTTTCCAGGAGCAGCTAAAGAAGGAAGTCTGAAATGTGGAGGAAGGTTTAACTCTTCTTCTAATTGTAGGGCTTTTATGTTTGTTTTTTCAAGAATGCCATTAAAAACAGAAAAACGGACTTCATCTTTTAGTTCCTTTTTTTTCCAATCCTTTAAAATGTTTTTTGCAAGAGAAGAATCAACTGAAAGGACCATCTTTCCTACTAACTCAATTTTCGCAATCTTTTTAGAATAATTTATTGAAGAAGTAAATGAAAAATTTAAAAATTTTATGTCCGGATTTGGTGACTTTGCCGGATTTTCCTCGATAGAATCGATATTTAATGAAGTTTCTATTTTAAGATCTTTTAACTCTGTTGTATACTTTTCCGCAGAAATTTTGTCATATGTAAAACCCACTAATTTCATCTTGCAGTTAGAAAAAGTTCTTTATTTTTAAAGATTTGTGTTTTATAAAAAATTAAATCAAATCTTCTTCAGAAACAATAACAAAATCCCCAATTGCAATAATTGCGGCGTAAGGAATTAAAAGTTCGTTTTCGCTTGATCTTTCTAAATTAAGATTTTTTGTATAAATTGTAGAATCTTTTACAACAAGGTTGATTAGTTCCCCTGATTTTGTTTCAAAGGAAATATCTTTAACAAAACCTAGTCTTTTTCCTTCTTTTGTTACAATCATTTTTCCTAAAAGGCTATTGAAAGGTAATTTTTCTGTTTGCATGTCTTTCTTAAAGAGAGTTAATTTATAAATTTATCTCTAAAGAAAAATATACTTCTTCACAAAAGATTAATTAAAAAAATTCTTTCTTTTCTAAAAAAATTAAATTCTAAATTCAAAAAAGTGTAACTTAAAAATTAATTAAAAAATATATAAAGAGTTTTTGTTTTATTCACCTAGTTCTAAAAAGAGGCGGGAGAACACACTCACCCCTTTATTTCTTCTGGAGATTTATTTTTTTGTATTTTTAATTTTTTTTGGTTACTGAATTAATTTAAAAAAATTTAGGTTATATAGTATATATATAATATATAATTTATTAATTATTAATTATATTATATATGAAAAAATAAGACTTATAGATTTTATAAAAAATTAACAATTAAAGAGAATATAAAAAAATATTATAAAAAAAGAGAAGATAAAAAATCCTCTTTAAGCAAAAAAATTAAAATAAAAAAAAATAAAAATTAATCAAAATAAATTAAATAAAAAATTTTAACACTTTTTTTCTTTTCCATAAGAAATAAAGGTGTCTTTCTTTTTTAGTAGTGATAATCCTTTATATAATAAAATCCTTTTTTTCTCGTTGAACTAAACCAAAAAACAGAAAGTTTCCACACGAAATTAACGTGTCACTCTTTTCTGATTTTGAATTAAAATAAAAATATAAAAAATGAACGACGAATTAGATAAAATTTTTGACTCTTTTGATAAGAATACTATTTTCAAAGATAAATCCTTCCTTCAATCAAATTACAAACCCGAAACAATTCCTCACCGAGAAAAAGAAATCCAACAAATTGCTTCAATCCTTGCTCCAGTTTTAAGGGGAGAAAAAACGAGTAACCTTTTTTTGTACGGAAACACTGGAACGGGAAAAACACTTTCAATTTTTAAAGTTCAAGAAGCCCTTGAAAAAAGAATGCAAAAAGGAACGGAAGCAGGGTTTGAATTAAAAATTCAATATATAAATTGTAAACTTAAACAAGTTGCAGATACCGAATACAGAATTCTCGCTGAAATAATTAGACAACTTGGAGGAGAAGTTCCCGCAACAGGTCTTCCCACACAAGCAGTTTACAGTAAATTTATTGAGATGGTTGATGAGAAAAAGCAACTTTTAGTTTTAATTTTAGATGAAGTTGACCAACTAGTTAAAAAAATTTCGAACAATTTTTTATACAATTTGACCAGGCTTAATTCAGAACTTACCAGGTCTCAGATTTCTTTAGTAGGAATTTCAAATGACCTCACTTTTTTAGAAAACATTGACCCTAGAGTTAAAAGTTCTCTTTCAGAAGAAGAAATTGTTTTTTCTCCATATAATGCTCTTCAAATCCAAGATATTCTTTTAAAGAGGGTAGAAGGTGCATTTAAAGAAAAAGTCTTAGAAGCAGGGGTTGTTGCGAAGTGCGGAGCCTATGCTGCAAGAGAGTCGGGGGATGCAAGAAGGGCATTAGATTTATTACGGGTTGCTGGAGAACTTGCGGAAAGGGAAGGAGCAAAAAAAGTAGGTGTTGGGCATATTGATGAAGCAAAAAACAAAATTGAGAGAGATAAAATTATTGATGTTATTAGTAACCACCCAAAACAATTTCAAATAGTTTTAAATTCAATCATTTTAATTTCAGAAGAGAAAAAAAACCTTCCTTTTTTCACGGGGGACGTTTATCACAATTATCAAAAGTATTGCAATTCCTATAAAATTGAACCCTTAACCCAAAGGAGAGTCGGAGACATCATCCAAGAATTTGATATGTTGGGAATAATAAATGTAAGGGTTGTTTCCAAGGGAAGAGGGGGAAGAATGAGAGAAATAAAACTTGTCCTTTCAGAAAGCGTTTTGAAAAAGACAAAAGAGATTATTAATTCATCAATAAATTATGCTTAAAAAATTCCCTTTTTTAAATAAAAAAAATGAACCAAGAAGAAATCCAGAAAATTTGCTTAGAAAAAAACATTTTGTTAGAGAATTCTCTTTTGAGTAGCTTTTCTTCTTTAGAAAATCCGTTGGTTTTGGGACTTCTTTTAGAAAAAATAAAAGTTCTCTCTGGTAAAAGGTTTATCACTAAAAATCTTTTTGAAAAAAACAAATTTGAAATTAAAAAATTTCTTGAGGAAACTCCTCTGAATCAGGACCCAAAAAAAGAAGAGGTTTTTGAATCTTTAAAAATTTCGGGCTTGAAGGAAAAGAAGAAAGTTGTTTCATTAAAAGGGGAAGGAAAGGTGAAGGTTTTGTCTTCTTTTTCAAGTCCGGGAAAAAAAGTAGAAGTAAAAGACTTTGTAACTCACTTTAGAAATCGTTACGAAGACCTTAAAGAAATTTTGAATGAAAAAAAAGAACTTGAAAACCTTGTTTCAATAAACAAACTTTCTAATGAGAAGCAGAAGTTTTCAATTATTGGCCTTGTTTACGATAAAAAGGTAACTAAAAACAACAATATAATTTTAGAAGTCGAAGACTTAACCGGAAAAATAAAAGTTTTAATCAGTTCTTCAAAAGAGGAATTGGTTAAGGAGGCTGAAGACATCGCTTTGGATTCTGTAATCGGATTTAAGGGAATGGGAAATTCAGAAATTCTTTTTGCAAACGAAATAGTTTTCCCGGAAGTTTATGTTCCAGAAAGAAAAAAAAGTGATTCAGAGGAAATTGCTCTTTTTATTGGAGACGTTCACTATGGAAGTAAAAATTTTCTTGAAAAAGATTTTTTAAAATTTATTGATTACCTTAATGGAAAATTTCCAAACACCCCCGAAGTCGAAAGGATAAAGTATCTGTTTATTGTCGGAGATTTAATTACCGGAATTGGAAATTATCCTAACCAGGAACCAGATTTACTTATTTCAGACTTAGAACAGCAATTTGAAAACATGGCAGGGTTTCTTTCAAAAATAAGAAAAGACATAAAGATAATTTTGTCTCCTGGAAACCACGACTGCGTTCGTTTGATGGAACCCCAACCGCTTTTAGATGAAAAATATGCTTGGCCACTTTATGAATTAGAAAATTTAATTATTACAGAAAACCCCTGTTCCTTAAACATCGGCGAAACTTCTGACTTTGAAGGTTTTGAAGTTCTTACTTATCACGGGTTTTCTTTCCCTTTTTATGCAAACAATGTTCCAAAGTTAATGCTTGAAAAAACGATGAATCAGCCAGAAAAAATTATGAAGTATTTGTTGAAAATGAGGCACCTTGCCCCGACGCATGCTTCAACGCAGTATTCTCCTTTGGAAAAAGATGGACTTTTAATCAGAAAATCTCCGGATATTTTTGTTTCTGGACACACACACAAAAGTGGGGTCACTTATTTTAATAATGTTTTAGTAATTTCAGTTTCTAGTTGGGAAGGAAAAACTGCTTATCAAGAAAAATTTGGTAATGAGCCGGATCACTGTAAGGTTGTTTCTTTTAATTTAAAAACAAGAGCAGTAAAAGTTTTGGATTTTGAAACGAAGGAGGAGAAAGATGAAAACTGAAACCTATTTTAAAAATTTAAAAAAAGAGGTAGACAAAGTTTATGAGGTTATGAATCAAGCAAGAGCAAAAGGGTTTGACCCTGTTGACACTGTTGAAATTCCTCTTGCGATGAGTATGGCTGAAAAAGTAGTAGGATTAATTTCTACAATTTATCCTCAAATGACTGGTTCAGGAATTACTGAAAGAATTTTGGCTCTTGAAAAAAAATATGGAAAACTAGATCCAACCGTTGTTTTTAAAATTGCAGAAGAAATTGCAGACCAAAAATTTTGCAAGTTTGAAACTGTTCTTCAGGCAATTGATGCAGGGATAAGAGTCGGAATGGCATATTCTACGTTGGGGGTTGTTTCAAGTCCAATTGAAGGTTACACTGGAATTGAAGTTGGAAAAACAAGAGATAAAAAAGAATATTTAATTGCAAATTTTTCTGGTCCAATTCGTTCTGCTGGAACAACTGCTTCTTGTTTAGCTTTAATTTTAATTGATTTCTTGAGGGAAAAATTTGGTTACGCAAAATATGATCCAACGGAAAAAGAAATAAGAAGAGTTTGGTCAGAACTTTCAGACTTTCATGAGAGGATAACTAATTTACAGTATATGCCAACTGAAGAAGAAACACTTTTCCTTGCAAAAAACATGCCAATTCAAGTCGGAGGAGACCCCTCAGAAAAACTTGAAGTTTCTAATTATAAAAACTTGGAGAGAGTTCCAACTAATAATCTTAGAAGTGGTTTTTGTTTAGTTATGGCTGAAGGGCTTGCCCAAAAAGCTGCAAAAGGATTTCGGTTATTAAATCAAGCAAGAAAAAATGGAATTGAATGCACGGGTTTTGATTTTTTAGAAAAATATATTGAACTTCATGAAAAAAGAACTTTAGGTAAAGACAAAAAAAGTGGGCCTCCAACTTACATAAAAGATTTGGTTGCAGGGAGACCTGTTTATGGGCATCCTTCTCGTTCGGGAGGATTTAGATTTAGGTATGGAAGAGGAAGAACCTCTGGTTTTAGTGCAGTTTCAGTGCATCCAGCGACGATGGCAGTAACTGACAACTTTCTAGCGATTGGAACACAATTGAAAATAGAAAAACCAACAAAAGGGTGTGCTGTAACAACTTGTGACGAAATAGAAGGGCCAATTGTCAAATTAAGGAATGGAAGTGTGATTCAATTAAAAGAAAAAGAAAAAGCAGAAGAACTTTATCCTGAAATAGAAGAAATAATTTATTTAGGGGACATTCTTTTTCCTTTTTCGGATTTATTAAACCGTAATTCTAATTTAATTGTTTCAGGATATGTTGAAGAGTGGTGGAATTTAGAATTAAAAAAGAAAGGGTTTAAGGAAAAAATAAATTTTTATGAGGTTTCTTTTGAAAAAGCAAAAGAGATTAGTAAAAAGTACGAAATTCCTCTTCATCCAAAATTTATTTACTATTGGTCTCAAATTTCAATGGAAGAATTTTCTAATTTATACTCTTGGGTTAAACACTCTTGGGTTGATGGAAAGTTAATTTTCCCTTTTGCAAAAAAAGAAAGAGAAAAATTTGCAATTGGTAAAAGGGCATTAGAAATTTTAGGGGTTCCTCATCAAGTAACTATTGAAAACGTTGTTTTGGATAAGGAAAACAGCAAAGCATTTCTTTTTAATTTAGGAATTAAAGAATTTCCAGACAAAAAAACTTTTTTGAAAGATTTGGTTAAAGATGAACCTAAAGGAAACACCCCTTTGGAAATTGTGAATTCTCTTTGTGAATTTGTGATTAAAGACAAGGCAGGAGAATTTATTGGAACAAGAATGGGTAGACCAGAAAAAGCAAAATTAAGGAAACTTATTGGAAGTCCAAATGTTCTTTTTCCCGTCGGAAACCAGGGAGGAAGGTTAAGGAGTGTCCAAGAAGCTTGTGAAGTAGGTTACGTAAAAGGAACGTTTCCCCTTTTTTATTGTGAAAATTGTAACGAAGAAACAATTTACAGAAAATGTGAAAAGTGTTTATCTAAAACCAAACAAAGATATTATTTTTCAGATATAAAAGAAAAATCTTTTAATGAAAAGTTGGAATATTCTCAGAAAAAAGGAATTCCTTATGTAAACCAAAAAATTAATATTCAAAATTATTTTAATACCTCAAAAGACAAACTTGCTTTTTTAAAAGATGAGATTCCTCCATTAATTAAAGGGGTGAGGGGAATGAGTTCAGAGTCAAAAATTCCAGAACACCTTTCTAAAGGAATCTTAAGAGCAAAATATAATTTACAAGTAAATAAAGACGGAACAATAAGAATGGATGCGACAGAGCTTCCTTTAGTTTCGTTTAGACCTTTTGAAATTGAGACAAGTGTTTCAAAATTAAAAGAACTCGGTTATGATGAAGATATCTATGGACAGCCACTTGAAAGAGATGATCAGATTGTTGAACTTATGCCCCACGACGTTTTAATTCCAAGTGCGCCTGAAACTCCAGACGAAAAAGGGGAGGACGTTTTTTTGAACATTTGTAAATTCATGGATGAACTTTTAGAAAAAGAATACTCTTTACCTAAATATTATAATGTGGAATCCAAAGAAGACTTGATTGGAAAACTTGGGGTTTGCATGGCCCCCCACAATTGTGCTGGAGTGGTTTGTAGGTTTATTGGTTTTTCTAGAACCCTTGGTCTTTTAGCAAGTCCATATATGCATGCAGCAATAAGAAGAGATTGCGATGGGGATGAAGCGGCAATAATGCTTTTAGGAGACGTTTTATTAAATTTTTCAAGAAAATTTTTGCCAAGTCACCGAGGAGGAACTCAAGATGCGCCTTTAGTTTTGAATGCTAAAATAGATGCAGGAGAAGTAGATGACCAAATTTTAGATTTTGAAGTAACTGATGAATATCCCCTTGAACTTTATACTCTTTCTGAGCAAAAGGTCCATTCTTCTAAAGTTGAAATTCAAACAATAAGAAAAGTTTTGAAAGAAGGAGGGGACCCATTTAGAGGATTAGGTTTTACTCATAACACCAAAAACTTCAATGAAGGTGTTGTTTGTTCCGCTTACAAACTTTTAGAAAACATGGGAGAAAAAGTAAGGCACCAGATGGAATTAGTTGAGAGGCTTCGTTCTGTTGACACAGCTGACACTGCTCGTTTAATTATTGACAGACATTTTATTCGAGACATGAGGGGTAACTTGAGAAAGTTTTCTATGCAAGAATTTAGGTGTGTAAAATGTAACGAAATTATGAGAAGGCCTCCTTTAAGTGGAAAATGTGTGAAGTGTGGAGGAAAAATTATTTTTACAATTCATGAAGGGGGAATAAAAAAATATCTTGATCCTGCGTTAGACCTTGCAAAAAGATATAATTTAAGTCATTATTTGCAACAAAACCTTGGATTGATAAAGGGTTACATTGACAGTATTTTTGGAAAAGAGCTTGAGAAGCAAGAAAAGTTGGAGGCTTGGTTTTAAGCTAACCCAAAATAAAAAAGAAGAGTTGGTATAATTAAACTTCCCATCATATTTACTCTTTTTACGTTTAGAGAAATACAATAGATTCCTGTTAAAGTGGAAACAATTAAAACAACTACTCCTAAAACTCCGCTCACCAAGAAAACAATTATTAAAAGTAGAAGAAGAGTGAAATAAGAAATTTTTTCATAATTTATTTTTTCAATTTTTTTAGAAGCTAAAGCTCCAAGAAAGTTAGTTAATTTAAAAGAGATAAATCCCGCGATTAGAATAACAAAGATAATCAAACCCAAGTCTCCTACTGAAAAAGTGTTTAAGAATTGATTCACCGTTGCTGCAGCTCCAGTTCTCGTTTTTCCAATTGCATAAAGAGAAACAAAAGAAAAACCCATAACCAAAGTGTTTATTATTCCAAGTAAAACAAGAAATTCCTTTTTATTTTGTTTTATAAAAGCATTTCCGATCACCGCCGCTTGTCCTGAACCAACTCCTGGTAAAAAACTACAAAGAGGTGCAGAAAGAAGAGCACCAAAAACAGGTTTTTTTAAATTTATTTTTGGTTTTGTAATTTTTTGAGGAGGAATTTTTGTTTTATTTTTTATTGAAAGAATAATGTTTGAAGCACCAAAAAGTCCGGTCAAAAGAGGAAGAAGGGGCTCATTTATTTGAAAATTTAAAAGAGAATATCCTAAAAAACCAGTTAACAAAAAAACGAAGAGAGATTTAATTTTATTTTTTCCTGTGAAAACAACAATTAGTGAAACGCCAATTAAAATGTAAGGGATTACTGAAGAAATAATGGAATAATAATTTTTCATTAAAAAAATTGAGGGACCTAAAATTAAAATTAAAAGGAAAACTGCAACAAGACTACCAATGTTTGACAAATAAACTGCTTCAAAGCCTTTTTTCTTTTTTAAGAGTTCATGCCCAGGTAAAATTGAAAGTTCTGTATCTGTGTCAGGGCAACCTAAAAATACAGAAGGAATAAAATCCAAAAAAGTATGAGTAATTGCCATTGCTGTAACAAAAACAACGAGATAAATTGGATTTAATTTTATTAAAGGAAGTGAAACAAGAATTCCCGCAATAAGGTTAATGTGGATTCCTGGAGTTAAACCGGTTAGAGTTCCAAATAAAATTCCAACAAACATGAAAACAATCAATTCTAAGAGCATTTTACCAAAGAAGAAAAAAACATTTAAAACTTTTTATGAGATGGAAGACCAATTCTTAAAAAGTTCTGACCTTCCACCTCTCGAGCTAGTTATAAAGAGCTAACTCTTGAGTCGACATTAAGCCCACTCTTTTCTAACCAACCGAAGTTGGAGAAAAGTCTGCACTAGGCAGACAAAATTTAATTTACTTTTTTGTTATTAAACATTTATCTAAATTTTTCCGTAGTGTAAACTTTTTCGAAATCTTTAATAACAAGTTTTGGTTTTTGTTTGAATGGACTTTAAGGAAAAAATAGATTTGATTAAGAGGAATACAAAAGAGATTGTAACTGAAGAAAGTTTAAAGGATTTATTAAAAAAGAAAAAACAACCTAGAGTTTATTGTGGGTATGAACCTAATGGTCCGATGCACCTTGGACACTTTGTTACAATTACAAAACTGATGGACTTAGAAAAAGCTGGTTTTAAAGTTGTTCTTCTCCTTGCGGACATTCATGCTTTATTAAATAGGAAAGGAAATGAAGAAGAAATCAAAAAAGAAGTTAGTAATTGGAAAAAAACAATTAAAGCAATAGGGATTAATGCAGAAGTTGTTTTAGGAAGCTCATTTCAATTTTCAAAAGAGTATCAGTTGGATGTGATGAAGCTTGCTCAAAACTCAACAATTCAAAGAGGGTTGAGAAGTATGCAAGAAATTGCAAGAGATGTTGAAAATGCAACAATTTCTCAACTTTGGTATCCTCTGATGCAGGTTGCAGATATTAAATCTTTAAAAGTTGATGTTGCACTTGGAGGAATGGAACAAAGAAAAGTTCACATGATTGGTAAAGACATGGCAAAAACTCTTGGATACGAATTTAATATTATTCATACACCCTTGATTACTTCTCTTAAAGGACCGGGTCAAAAAATGTCAAAATCAATTTCTGGAAGTGGGATTTCTGTTACGGATTCGAATGAAGAAATAAAAAAGACAATTAATGGAGCTTATTGTCCTGAAAAAGTAATTGAAGACAATCCTTTGATTCAAATTTCTGAATTAATCATTTTTCCAAGGTTTGAAGAAATTTTAATTGAGCGTCCTGAAAAATTTGGAGGAGATTTAAAAATAAATTCTTATAAAGAACTTGAAAAAATTTATTTGGAAGGAAAACTCCATCCTATGGACCTAAAGAAAATGGTAACTGAATATTTGGAAAAAATTATCTCTCCAATTAGAAAGGCGTATAAATAATTAATTTAAAATAAAAATGACAAAGTGGACTGAAACGGATTATATTGAAGTTAAAGGCCTTAAAGAAATTGAGAAAGGGCTTGTTAAAATTTCTTTTTTTTCAAAGAATTTTGGATCTCAAAATTTAGTTGTTTCAAAAGAGGATTATGAATTATTTCCTCTTTTTAAAAAATATATTGGCATTTTTGAATCTTCAGGAAAGGACTCTTACTTAAAAAATGAAGAAGATGAAACAACCCTTTACACTATTACCTCTTCCTTGAAAAGAATCTTTGAGGGTCCAACCCTTCTTTATGAATTTAAAGAATAATTATCTAGTTTTAAATTCAACTGTATCCATGTCTTTTAATTGATGATTTAATCCAACGATTTGACCCCCAAATTTTGAGGAGGGCCCCCAAATTTTTGTTTCAACAACCTTTTTACTAAACCCTTTTAATATTTTTTCTGCAGCATCTTTTACGCTTGAGCCTGGCTTCATAATCATTGGTTTTTCTTTTTTATTTTTTCCTGGTTCTTTTGTAAAAATTCTTAAAACATCAAAAGTTTCAAAAATTTTCTTTTTTAATTCCTCAATTGCTTGGGGAGTTGCATAAGGAAGCGAAGAAATAATTTCAAAATTATATTTTTTACTTTGCATTTTTGCTGAAAGTTTTCTTTTTTCCTCGGAAGTTAATAAGTCAGATTTATTAATTAAATAAATTTTTTTTGCAAAATTTTCTGGAAGTTTTTTTTCTATTTCTTTAAAATCTTCAAAATTTTTTGCAATTAACAATAGGGTATCTGCAGTATGAACAATTCCTCTTTCAAATTCTTCACTTTCTATTGCCGGAATTTCAATTATTTGAATTTGGGATTCGTTATAGTTCATTATCCCTACAACAGGCTCTTTAGTTGTAAATGGAACAGAAGAACTTTTTGTTTGAACATTTGTTAGAAGGTTTATTAGTGAAGACTTTCCAGAATTTGTTTTCCCAACAATCACTGCTTGAAGATCCCCCTTTTTTATTCCTATTTTTGAACTTTTTTTAGATTTTTTCTTTTTTTCAATTTCCCCTTCTAACTTCTTTCTTCTTTGGGTTAATTGTTGTCTTAAATTTTCTCCCCCCTTATGTTTTGGGGCGTGGGAAATCATCTTGTTTAGCGCACTAAGCTTTTCTTCAATTGTAGAGCTTTCAAAATATTCTTTTTCTGCTTTTGTGTATTCTGGGTCATTAACGTTTATTGGCATAATATTTTAAATTTGATTAATTTTATAAGTGTGATGGAAGAAGAAAGAAAATGAAAAAAGAAGAATTAATTAAAAAAATAATCTCCAAAAAAGAATTTTCAGAATTGCCTTTTAAAGATGTAGAGTTAGTCTTTGAAAAATTTGATAAAGAGGAATTTCTTGACGAAGAAAAAATCAAACTCACAAGAGATTTACTTAGAAAGATGTACACTGTTTTTTTGTCCAACAAACTCCTTAATCCTAAAGAAAAAGATCCAAGCTGGTTTTTAAAAAAACATTTGTCTACAAGAGAGAGAATTCCTTTCTATGAGAAGGTATATGGAAAAATTTTCTCCGGGTTTTCAGGAAAAATTAGTCTTTATGACCTAGGTTCAGGGGTAAACGCGTTTAGTTCAGAATTTTTCCCTAAGAAAAACCTAAAAATAAATTATTTTGGTTTGGAAGCTGTGGGGCAGTTAGTGAATCTTCAAAAAGAATTTTTTAAAGGAGACAAAAATTTTACTTTTTTACATGAAAGTTTATTTAATTTAGAAGAAATAAAAAAAATTTTAAAAAAGGATCCAAATAAAAAAATAATTTTTTTGTTTAAGGCATTAGACAGTTTAGAGATGATAAAAAGAGATTATTCTAAAGAGCTTTTAAAAGAAATTGTTCCTCTTTGTGAAAAGGTTGTTGTAAGCTTTGCAACAAAAAGTTTAGGAAACAAAAAAAAGTTTTTTGTTGACAGAAAGTGGTTGAAAGATTTTATTAATTCCAACTTTAAATTAATTGATTCTTTTGAGGAAGGGGGAGAAGAATATATTTCTTTTTCAAAAAAAGATTTATAACCTTTTAACTCTTTTACAAATTATGGAAGAAGAAGAGGATTTAACGCTCCCAGAGGATGACACAGAAGCAGATTCAAAAACTTCTTTTGGTGAACAAAGAGAACCAAGCGAGAAACAAAAAAAAATACTCAAAAAACAAAAAGAATTTGAATTAGGAGTTATTGAAGGGGGCAAGAAAAGAAAAGAGGAAGAGTTAAAAGAAAAAAAGAAAGAGGATTTTTTCAAGTGGGTCGTTGTGGGAGGTGCTCTTTTACTTTTAATTGGTCTTTACTTTTGGTTAGTCTATTGAGGAGTTAGTTTTATATATTTTGAAAATTTTTTCCTTTAATGAATTTAAAGAATAATTTTAGACGAGAAGTTTTGAGTAACGGAGCGACTTTGTTATTTGAGAAGAGAAAAAATTCTTCTGTGAGTATAAGAATTACTTCAAAAAAAAGTGCAGAATACGAAGAATTTTCAGAGAAAGGCATTTCACATTTTATTGAACATATGATTTTTGAGGGAACTAAAAAAATAAATGCCTTAGAATTAAATGAGAAGATGGATCTTTTTGGAGGAGATTTTAATGCTTTCACAAGTGACAACTTAATTTCTTTTCACTGCAAGGTTCATAAAAAATTTGCGGATGAAACTTTAGACACTATTTTTGATTTATTAAAAAACCCTCTTTTTTTAGAAAAAAATATTAAAAAACAAAAGAAAATAATTTCTGAAGAGATTGATATGTGTTTTGATGATCCCTTGGATTATATTGATGAGTTTTTCAAAGAAACTCTTTACAAGGGGCCGATTTCTCAATCTCTTTTAGGAACAAGAAAAACAATTAATTCTTTTTCAAGAGATATTTTCACAAAATATTTTAATGATTTTTTTAATCCAAAAAACTTAATTTTTTGTATTGTTGGAAATTATAATTTTAAAAAAATCAAGAGAAAAATTGAGGCGACTTTTTCTCCTAAAAACTTTTCAGAAAAAGCTTATCCAAAAATAGAAAAAAAGATTTCGAGAAAAATTGAATATAGAAAAGAATTAAATCAGTGTAACGGAGCTTTTTCTTTTTATTCTCCTTTTCCGAGGGAGAAAGAATATTTTCCTTTTCTTATTCTTTTTTCTTTAATGGTTCAAGGTCCTTCTTCAAGATTATTTAAAGAAATTCGGGAAAAAAGAGGACTTGTTTATGATGTTTCGGGTTGGAATTTAAGTTCAGAGAAGATTTCTTTTTCGGTTATTAAGTTTGGGTGTTCAAAAAAGAATTTTAAATTAATTGAAAATTTAATTTTAAAGGAATTTCAGAAGGTTTCCAATTCTTTAACTCAAGAAGAATTAAATAACACCAAAATTAAAATGAATTCTTATTATGAAATTGGAAGAGAAGACCCCGAGGAAACAGCGACTGACTTAACTTTTTTTGAATTAGAAAATGGAAATGCGGAAGAATTTTATAATTATCCCAAAAATATTCAGTTAGTTAAATTAGAAGAAGTAAGAAATCTTGCTAAAAATATTTTAAAAGAGGGATATGGTTTCTTTGCTCTTCTTCCAAAAAAGTAATTTTATTTTTTATATTTTCTTTTTACAATTTCTAAAAATTCCGTCGAATTTTTTCCTAAAAAAGGTTCTAATTGTTTTTTTGTAGAAGAAAAAACTTTTTTTAAACTTCCAAATTTTTCAAGAAGTTTTTTTGCTTTGATAGGTCCGACTCCTGGAAAAGATTCTAATATGAATTGTAATTCTTCAGAAGGAGATAAGTTTTTTCTTTTAGGATTTATACTTTTTTCTTTTCTTTCTTTTTTTGCAATTAAGTTAAGGTAAGAAGCAGTTTCTTCTTCATTTCTAGTAAAAATAATTGGGGTTTTGTAATCTAATCCAATTGAAAGGAGAAGACCTTTTAGAGCGTTTTCATGTAAACGATTTTCTTTTAAGAGGTTTCCTTCTATAATTAAAAGGCTTTTTTCATATTGATTTAAATTTTCAAGTTGGGCAAAAAGTCTTTTGTCAAAAAGAGAAGCAAAAAAATCTTTAACACTTTTTCTTTCGATAATTACCCCTTTTGTAAGATAGTCTCCAATCTTCAATTCTTTAAATTCTACAACTAACCCTCTTTTTATTAATTCAGAGGGAACAAGAGAATTTCTTTCTCTAAAATCAACTTCAACAATTTCTTTAATAGTTTTTATTTCTTGTTTTGTTTTTTCTTTACTAAAGATGTCATGCATTTTCTCTCCCTTTGAAAAGAAACTTCTTTTAAATTTTTTTTGTTTAGGGATTTGTTTTAAAATTATTTTTACAACTTCTTCGGGGGTTAAAGAAGAAGTGTCAATTATCAGGTTAAAATGCTTTTTGTCAAAAAAATTTTCAATGTTATACGCTAATTTGTATCTTTTTCTATCAGATTCGCTTCTTTTTTGATTTATTTTTATTTGCTCAGTTAATGAATCTATTTTTTGTTCAGAATTTCGTTTTTCTTCCAAAACTCTTTTTGCTCCGACCTCTTTACTCACATAAAGAAAAATTTTAAAAGAGTTTGGAATAAAATGCCAAGAGAGTCTTCCCTCGAAGATAAATTTTTCTTTAATTTTTCCAATTTCAATTTGTTTTTTGTCTGCAACTTCGTCAGTCCAAGTTTCTGTTTCGCCAATTTTGTTTAACTCTTGAATTGTTAGCCCTTTTTCTTTTGCAATCTCTCTTCTTAATCCCCCTACAGAAAGAAAATCACATTCCATTTTTTTTGCAAGAATTTTTCCAACAGTGGTTTTTCCAGAACCAATTTCTCCAGTAATTGTTATTTTTGTCATCTTGTCAAGGAGAAAATTAATTCTTTAATAAAGATTTGTGGTGTTCAAAACAGATTTTTTTGAACAGACTTTTTTTCTTTCAAATTTTTATTTTTCATTTCTTCTTTTATCTCTTTAATTGACTTTTCCATTTTTTTCTCTTTTGAACGTGAAGCGTAGTATGCAAATTCATCTTTTGTTTCTTTTGTTATAAGAATAATTAATTTTCCTTTTGAAAGTCTCGCAGTTCTTCCTCGCCTTTGAATTGAACGAATTGCAGAAGAAACCGGTTCATAAAAAATAACCAAGTTTACTTCTGGAATATCAAGACCTTCTTCAGCAATGCAAGTGGCACAAAGGACATTTGATTTTCCATTTGAAAAGGCGTCAATAATTTCTTTTTGTTCTTTTTGGTTTAGTCCCCCTCCATCTTTTTTTGCTTGTCCAACGAAAACTTTTGATTTTGTTTTTGCAAGTTTGTTTATGTTTTTAGAAATTAAGTTTGCAGTTTCTCTAAATTGGGTAAAAATAATTATTTTTGGGTCAGGAGAATTTTTCATTTCATCTCTTACAATCCTTATAATTTCTTGAACTTTAGGGTGTTCTCCTCCTTTTTCAAGTAAGGAAAAAGTTTTGTCGTGCGCAAGCTTGAAGTCGTCCCTTGAGACTAACTTTACAACTCCTTTAGATTTTCTAACGTCCGCTTCACCATAAAGTTTCCTTAAATATTTGTGAAAGCTTTCTAAAGTTTGGGTTTCTAAAAGTTCAATTGCATGAGAGATTTTTATTGCTTGAGCAACAAGAGAAATTGCAGTATAGCTTGAAGGGTGTGAAAGATTTCTACTTAATTGAAACCCAATTTTCCTTTGAAGTTCAATAAGAGAAAATTTATTTGCAGGCCCAAAAAGAAAATTTTTCATTCTCAATTCATCTATATATTCTTCAAGAATTCTTTTTAGAAGATTTCTAATTTCAACAATTTCTTTAGGGAGTTCAACAATCCTTTTTTCAAATTCTAGTTCTTGTAAATATTTTTTCACGTCCGAAGAATCTCTTGTTCTTAATTCAACTTCCTCAATTGAAAGGTTTTTACAAATCTCTCTAATCTTTTTTGAATCGCTTCCTGGAGAAGCAGTTAGACCAATTATTCTAGGATTTTCAGACTCTTTTTGAAAAACGTTTGAAACAAAATTGTAATCATAATTTTTTACACATCGGTGAGCTTCATCTTCAACTAAAAGGCAAACTTCGGTTAAATCATAAAGTCTTTTTTTGAGGTCATTTGCAATGCATTGTGGTGTTGAAAAAATAATATCTCCCTCTTTCCAAATTTTTTTTCTTTTTGCAGCTGGAACTGCTCCAGTAAAAAGTTCTATACTCCCAAAAAGTTCAGGTAAATTTTTTTTAAAATATTTTAAGTGTTGTTCAGCCAAAGGTTTTGTTGGTGCGAGGAAAAGAACTTTTTTCCCAGGAAATTTTTTCATTCTTTCTACTGAAACCATTAAGGCAATCAAAGTTTTACCTAATCCAGTGGGGAGAACAACTAGGCAATTTTTTTCTAAGCAGGTTTTAAAAATTTCTTCTTGATATTCTCTGGGAGTGATGTTTTCTAGGAAGTCCATTTCACTAAAAGGAGGGCTTCAGTTATAAATTTATTTTAGAATTTGACCGAAAAAATCGACAAAAAACCTTAAAAAGCCAAGAGTTAGAAAAAAGCCAAGTTTTGGCTTTTTAAGCCTAGATTTTACCTTTTTTTGCCTGATTTCCTCTGGAAAAAGTGAACTGGGGTTTTTTTGCCGTCGACGTAAAAAAGTTTATAAACCGACGACAAATTCTTTTTATATCTAAATTTAATTAACACAAAATGCCACTTACAAACAATTCAATGGTGCCTCCTGCTTTTTACAGGAAAGGGATGGAAAGGGAAAACCACTGTGGAGCAAGCGCAGGAAGAATTGTTTTGAAAAAGCTAAAGGGGCTCGAATTTAATGAACAGCAATTTTCAAGGAAATTAATGAAGCTGTACCACCAAAATAAGTCTTCAACAAAATTGGATAAATATTACGATGTTGAAGAAAATGGAATAGACACTCTTCATTGGATAAATCTAGCAAAGCATTATAACTTGGGGCTTTTTAGTTCGAACCATTCTGACAGGGAGACCGTTGGAAAAATCCTTGACGCGGGAGGAGTTGTTGTTTTACACAGGCCTTGGAAAACAGGGGGTTCTTACAAAAATGATGATGGACATTATGTTGTCCCATATGGACACTTCAAAAAAGAAAAATTCTTTTTAATTTTTGACCCTGGAAGAAGATTTGTTGGAGAAAGGGTTAGAATCCACAACGGAATTCACCTTTTAGAGTCTTACAAAGATTTTAACAAAAATTGGAAATTTAAGGATTTTCCAAAAAACAAAGAAATGCTTGTTTTTTACAAAAAGCCAAGGAAATTTAAGATTCCTTGTAAAGGAAGATATATTGTTTAAATTTTTTATAAAAATTAATTTAAACAATAAACAAAGTTGCTAAAACTCCGAGGCAAGTGATTACGGCTAAGAAAGACCAAAAAGGAATATTTCCAAAGAAAATCTTTGCTCCGTCGAAGTCAAAAATTGGAAACATATTGTAAAAGGCATACATTATACTTAATTTTGCAAAAGTTCCTTGTCCAATGAGATATCCGATTACTGCAAAAATTAAAGTAACAATTATTCCTGCTCCAGCAATCCAACCCATTTCCTCTTCAGTTACTTCTGAAAAAGAATAGATTCCGTGTCTTCTTGCAGCCCGATAAGTTTTTCCTGATGCCT
>CAZONG010000003.1:0-26876 GCA_964581315.1 Candidatus Woesearchaeota archaeon
CTTTTCTTTCACTGCATCTAAAATAGAATTAATAAAATCTAAATCAATTAAATCTTCCTTCATTCTTGCTTCGTCAGCTCTTTCAAAGCCTCTTAATTCATCATTAATTTTTGCTTCTTCTAAAACTGCATTAAGTTCAAACTCTGCAACATCTTCATATTTTTTTAAGATGTCTTCAAAAGCATTTTTAGCTGAAATCCTGATTTTTTTATCTTGAGACCTCATCAAATTTATTAGTTCAGGATAAACAAACTCTTTTTCATTTCCATCTGCGTCTAAACTTTTTCTTTTTTCTTTTGACAAAAGAGATTTTAACATTAAAACCCACATTTCATAAGAAGCATTTAATTTCAAGGACAAAATTCTTTCTTCTTTTTCTGAAAGAATATACTTCGAATTTTCAAAAAAGTCTTCTAAAAAAGCCCTATACTTTTCAAGAACCGGGCTTTTTATGAATTCTCTTCTTTTTTCTTTTGAAACTTTCGATAAATTTACCGAAAAAAAAGTAATCTTATTCCCTTCGTCCCTTGAAAATTTGTCTATATCCATAAATCTTCGCCTTGTTTCTGTATCAACTTGATTAAGCTCTTGTTTTAAGTAATAATAGAGATGTTCAGCTCCTCCTCCAGAATAACCCTCTTCAATTTTTTCCAATTCATCTAAAGCTTCTCTGAGTTTATTTGGGTCTTCAAGGTAAGAAGTGTCTTTTTCCCACTTTTTCTTAAATTTATCATGAAGAACTGTTGACTCCTTTCTTAAACTCTTAAAATCTTTCTCTAATGAACTTAAATCCCACTCTGTTTTCATAAAAATCAAAAAACAGAAATCTTTATAAATTATTAGTTCTGTAAAGAAGTGTAAATTCTAAAATTTTATTAGAAAATGGATACAAAAGATATTGTTAAAACGGGTACTACCATCTTAGGAATTGTTTGTAAAGACGGAGTTGTAATGGCTGGAGACAACCGTGTTACAATTGGAAGTGCATTGATTGTTTCTAAAGATGAAGAAAAAGTTTATCCCTTGAATGATTATCTTGTTTTTGCTGGGTGTGGCTCAGCAACTGAAGCACAAAAGGCTGGAAAAGTTTTAGCAGCAGAATTAAAACTAAAACACTTGAAAGCAAAAAGTCGACCAAGTGTAAGACAATCTGCTTCTTTACTTTCAAATATACAAGTTTCACAAAGCGCATTTATTTTAGCTGGAATTGATTCTGATGGCACAGCTTCAATTTATGAAATAACTGGAGGATTTTTAAAAAAAATTTCTGATTTCACTGCAAGTATTGGTTCAGGTATGCCTTATGCACTTGGATTTTTAGAAAGAAGTTGGAAACCGAATTTGACTGTTAAGGAAGGTGTTGAACTTGCAATTGAATCTATAAAGGCTTCTTCAGCAAGAGACATTGGTTCAGGAAACGGGATTGATGTTTATACCTTAACAAAAGACGGAATTAAAAAAGTTATTTCTCAAAAAGTTGAAGAGATATACAAAAACAAAGAGTAATTTTATTTTATTTATATTTAGAAAATGTTAGAAATTTTAACAAACATTATAGAGAGACTTCATGGCGAAGTTTCCGAAGCATCGTTTGAAGGTGCAAATATTGTCCTTTATACAAAAAATGAAAAATTTTTCAAAAATGATGAAGGCAAGATAAAAGAAATTGTAAATGATATTAAAAAAAGAATTGAACTTAGAGCTGACACAAAAATTTTGCCTGATAAAGAAATCGTTGAGAAAAAAATAAAGGAGATTGTTCCAGCTGAAGCTGAAATAACTGATATTCTTTTTGATTTGCACAGAAGTATTGTAACAGTCGAAGCAAAAAAACCAGGGTTAGTTATAGGTAAGCAAGGTTCAATTATGGACGAAATAAAAAGAGAAACTTTGTGGACTCCCCAAGTTCAAAGAAGCCCGGCAATAAAATCAAAAATTACTGAAAACATTCGAAGTGTCCTTTATGACAAAAGTAAAGAAAGAAGAAAATTCTTGCATGAAGTTGGAGAAAAAATTTATTCGGGTTGGACTCAAGAAAAGTCTGACGGTTGGGCAAGAGTAACTTTGCTTGGTGGTGGAAGACAAGTTGGAAGAAGTTGTTTTTTACTTCAAACTCCAAACTCAAAAGTTATGCTTGACTGTGGAATTGATGTAGCTTCCTCGGGAAAAGATAAATTTCCAGTTTTTAATGTTCCAGAATTTGATATTAATCAGCTTGACGCAATCATTCTTTCTCACGCTCACTTAGACCACAGTGGTTTACTTCCATATATCTATAAAATGGGTTACAAAGGTCCAACTTACATGACCGCACCAACACGAGACATTTCTTCACTTTTAGCTCTTGACTTTATTGGAGTTTCTTATAAACAAGCAGCGACGCCAATTTTTTCTTCAGCTGACATTAGTGAAATGGTGAAAAGAACAATTTGTTTAAATTACAACGAAGTTCATGATATCACTTCAGACATAAGAATTACATTTTACAACGCTGGGCACGTTTTAGGTTCGGCTCAAACTCACATCAATATTGGAAATGGAGCTCACAATTTCCTTTATTCTGGGGACACAAAATATGGAAGAACAAGGTTACTTGACCCGGCAGTAAACAAATTTCCAAGAGTTGAAACTGTTCAAATGGAATCAACCTATGGTGGGAAAAATGATGTTTTACCTCCAAGAAAAGTTACCGAAGAAAAATTTATTGGAATGGTCAAAGAAACAATTGAAAAAGGTGGAAAGGTTTTACTTCCAGAACTTGGACTTGGTCACGCGCAGGAAACTTTACTTCGTGTTGAAGAAGCAATCAGAACTGGAGAACTTCCAAAAATCCCCATGTATGTTGATGGAATGATTTGGGATATTAACGCAATTCACACAGCTTACCCGGACTTTTTGTCTGCAAGTGTTCGAAGTCAGGTTTTTCAGGATAACAATCCATTTACGTCAGACATTTTTTCAAGAGTTGGTTCTCCTCAAGAAAGAAAAGAAGTTATCGACGGTGGACCTTGCATTGTAATTGCGACTTCTGGTATGCTTGTTGGGGGAGCTTCAGTTGAATATTTAAAACACTTTGCAGGAAACCCTCACAATTTGTTAATTTTAAGTTGTTACCAAGGTCCTGGTTCAATTGGACGTCAACTTCAGGAAGGAGCAAGAAGCGTGACAATTGAAGAAGAGGGTGGAACTAAAAAACTCGAAGTAAATATGAGAGTTGAACTTGTTAACGGTTTAAGTCCACACTCTGGAAGAAATGAACTTATGAATTATATAAAAAACATGGAACCAAAACCAAAAAGAATTATCATAAACCATGGTGAAGTTTCAAAGTCACTTGATCTTGCGTCCTCGATTTACAAATCAAACAGAATTGAAACAACTGTTCCACGTGGACTTGAAACAATTAGGTTAAGATAAAGTTAAAAACCAGTTTTTCTTCACAACTTTAAGAGGATAAAATGAAACACAATATTAAAATTACAATAGTAATTCTTTTGATGTTCTTGGTTGCCCAATTTATTGGGCTTTATGTTGTTAACAGCTATGCTACTCAAAAAGTTGTTGACGGGAAAATTTTAAACCAGACTGGAAAAGTTCTTCCTTATGGGATGGGAATTCAAACTGGAGACGAAAACCTTGACACGACGTCTTTATTATTTTCTTTTTTGTTTTCTTTAGTAATTGTAATTGCGCTAGTTTTAGTTTTAGTTAAAATAAAAGCGAAGTTTATTATGAAAACTTGGTTTTACTTGGTTTCACTTCTTGCTCTTGGAATTTCCTTTACTGCCTTTTTACCCGAGATTAAATACGCTTCGTGGATTGCACTTGCAATTTCCTTGCCTTTAGTTTATTTTAAAGTTTACAAAAGAAACATAGTCATACACAATTTAACGGAACTTTTAATTTACCCTGGAATCGCCGCGATTTTTGTTCCAATTCTTGGAATTCTTGCAATAATTGTTTTACTTATTTTAATCTCAATTTATGACATGTGGGCTGTCTGGAAGTCTAAAGTTATGGAAAAAATGGCTAAGTATTATATAAATGAATTGAATGTTTTTGGAGGATTTTTTATTCCGTATGCTTCTAAAAAAGTTAAAGAAAAAATACGAAATTTGAAAATGAAATTTAAATCCAAGAAAAAACTCCAGAATGCTTTTGAAAAGTCAAAGTTAAAAATAAATGTTGGTATTCTTGGTGGTGGAGACATTGCTTATTCGATTTTGTCTTCGGGAGTTGTATTGAAAACTTGGGGACTTATTCCAGCAATAGTAGTTATTTTTGGGGCTTTTTTAGGATTAACTGGATTACTTCTTTTTTCAGAAAAAAAGAAGATGTATCCTGCAATGCCCTTTATTAGTGCGGGAATATTTTTAGCAATGGCTGTTTGTTATTTATTCATTCTTTAGGCTTTTTCCAATGTGTTACTCCTAACCAAACACAACACAACAGAAAGCTTTATAAATGTGTTATTACTGGTGAATTACATGACAGAGAAATATAGAACTAATTTAGAAATGCAGAATAACTGTGAAAGGGATTTTAAGATATATGGTGAACTTGCAAAATATCATGCTCTTGAATTGGGTCTTGGAAAAAACGATTCTTTAGAGGGATTTTGTAATTCCTTAAATGGATTAACCTCTACTCTTCAAAATTTTAAACCAAAAAATCAAGAAGAAGTGAAAAAAGGAAGAATGATTTTGGCTGAAATTGATTCTCTGAATCAATCTGCAGTGATAAAATATCAAAATAAGGGAAGAAGAGAAATTGTAAAAAAAGGAATGGAGGGAATTTTATAAAATGTTAGTAAAAAATGATTTAATTGCGAAGATAAAAGATTACTTTGAACTTAACATTTATGAAACTAAAGTTTGGCTTGCACTTTTAGGAAAAGGCTCGGCTTCAGCTGGTGAAATTGCGACAATTTCAGGTGTACCAAGAAGTAGAACTTATGACGTTTTGGAATCCCTTGAAAAAAAAGGTTTTGCACTTGTAAAACTTGGTAAACCGGTAAAATATTTGGGAGTTAAACCAAGAATAATTTTAGAAAAATTAAAAAATAATGTTAGAAACGACGCTGAAGAAAGACTTCAAAGTTTAATGAATGTTAAGGAAACAGCTGAGTTTACTCAACTTGAAGAACTTTATAACGTTGGGATTAACCCTGTAAGACGTGAAGATTTATCTGCCTCTATAAAAGGAAGAAGCACAATTTCAAACCATTTAAGTGAAATAATCGATTCTGCTGAAGATGAAGTAATAATTTGCACAAATTTTAAAGAAATGAAATTAAAAGAAAAACTTTTCTTGGAAACATTTAATTTACTTAAGAAAAAAGGAATAAAAGTTAGAGTCGCACTTTCTGGAAATCCTGAAATGATAAAAAAACTTTCTGAAGGAATTAAAATAAAAATTACTCCAATCGAAGTTGATGCAAAGTTTTTTATTATTGACAGAAAACAAGTTTTATTTTATTTGAATAAAGAATCTACAAAAGAAGACCAAGCAATTTGGTTAAGTTCGGACTTTTTTGCTAACGCATTTGCAGAACTTTTCGAAGTTGTTGTGAAGGATTAAAAAACTTCAACCTTACTAACATACATTTCTTTCACTTTTCTATTGTTTTTGATTAACCAATTTTTTAAAAATTCTTGAGAAGAAAAATTAACTTTTTTCCTTGCAAAAATTCTTCCTTTTTTTTCAAAAATGTTTTTGTGTTCTTT
Organism: Candidatus Woesearchaeota archaeon; assembly: GCA_964581315.1. Classification (GTDB taxonomy): domain Archaea; phylum Nanobdellota; class Nanobdellia; order Pacearchaeales; family GW2011-AR1; genus GW2011-AR1. The sequence continues at coordinate 5,727 of CAZONG010000003.1, forward strand.
TTTGAATTTATCGACGTTCTTTTTGTCATCGGCTTTTGGCCCATTGAGAATTATCTCCTTACGTGGTTTTAAAACAAAATAACCTTCCCCATCTTTTTTTCCAGAATACTCAAACTCTTTATTTTTTACTTCAAAATACCTTTCTAACTCCCTTGAAAGGTGATTAAAAAACTTCAACAATTTTGTTCCCGCAACATCTCCTTCCTCTTTTTTAGTTTCCATTTTAACTTTTAAAAATTCAAAACCTTTTTTCTCGGCTTCGTTTTGAATTTTTTTAAAATCAATTTCTTTTACTTCAAAAAATTCTGTTGTTGGATTTTTCAAGAATTTTATTGCAAAATTTTGGAATCTTTCATAGGAATCGGAAGTTAGAGCTGCCAAAACATTTCTTCCTTTAAAAGTTGGGTCAACTAAAACGACTGGAGAATCCAACTTTGAACCATTCATATCCATTAAAACATTTCCTTTTTTGTAAAGTTTTTCAAGGTCAATAATTAATTTTTCTTTTCTTTTAAGAGAAAGTTCTTTTAAGAATTTTTCAAAACTTCCAAAGTAATAAATTAAAAGTTCCACGGAGTAACCGCTAAACCCGTGAACATAAGACTCTGCACCATAAACTTTTGAAGACTTCAAAAATGCTTTTCCCAACTTTATTGCGTCGAGAATTTTTTGATTTTTTATTTTTTTGTTAATATACTTTACATGCGAATAGCTTAAATCGGTTATATTCAGGGCTTCCTTTGGATTTTTTACTTTCTTTACTGGAACAACTTCAAAAAAAACATTTTTACTTAATTTTATTCTAAAATAGTCTCTTGAACCATGAGCTTTTGTTACGTTTTTTATTCCTTTCAAAATTTTTTCTGACAATTTTGAATAGTCTTCTTCACGATATTTTTTTCCAAATCTTAAAAAAATATCTACATCATAAAATTTTGATTTTGTTAAAGTTTTTTTCGCATAACTTCCTCCAACAAAAACTTCTACATCAATAGAAAGTTTTTTTATTCTTTTTTTTACATTTAACAAAAAAAGTTTAAGACTTTCATCGATAAAAATTAAGTCCTCTTTTGGAGGAGAAACTTTTTCTAAAGCCTCTTTTAAAACCAAATTTAATTTTCCTTTCATATAAACTAAAGTGAAAAACCCTTTTTAATTTTATTTAAAATTTTTCAGATTCTAAATCTTTGTCTATTGAACTTTGACTTAGAGTCCTTGCAATGTCTATTAGGTATTTTCCTTCTTCAAGTTTGTAAACAAGGGGCTTCTTTTTATTGAAGAGATTTGCAAGGTCTAGTTCAAACTTCCCTTCACCAGTCACTCTTACCGACTCAAAGTCCAAAATGACAGGGGTACTTTCTTCCTCAATTCCTGCAATTGTTCTAATATCTTTTTCAATTTGTTTTTTGTCTTTTTCTGGAATTTCAATTATTTGCTCTTTTAATTTTTCTAACTGCTCTTCACGAACATAAAAGAAAAATCGACTGTGACATTCTGCACAACCTTCTAAAAGCTCTTTACTTCCAGCAGGAATGATTCTAGAACACTTAACACATTGATGAGGCATGAATTAGTCAAGGAAAAGGGATTAATAAATTTTTAGGAAAAAATTATTTATTAAGCATCAGCTCAATCTTTTTTGGATCCCGCTTAATCTCTTTAACTACTGAAGCCGGACCAATTATTGTGATTGCGCCTAAATCTCCTCCTGAGAGGCTCATTGCAAGCTTATTTTTGAATCTTTCAACAACCCCGAGTCTTTCTTCAGAACTAATAACTGCAAGTTCAATTCCCTTAAAATTTTTCACATGGTCAATCATTGCCATTGTGTCTTCAATAAGACGTGTTTCCTCATCGTTCCTGAGTTTTCCTTGTAAAATAATAATATAATTCTCAAAGACAATCTCCAAAATTTTCTTAATTCTTTGTGTGCTGTCAAGGTGTTTGATTTCTGAGTAAGGCATGAATCGGATTGAAAACCCTTTTATTTTCTTGTGTGCCTCTTTTTTCTTTTTTGCCATTTTATTTTTTCTTTTTTGCTAATTTAAAAACTTCGTCATAAAACTCTTCTAAATTTTTTCCGTATTTTGCACTCATTCCAACAACTTTGTATTCTGGAAAAGCTTCTTCAATTTTTTTTATGTTTGCTTTTCTTAAGTCTGACTTATTTGCAACAATTAAAACCGGAATTTTTCTTGCAACAAGGTTTCCGATTATTGTGATGTTTACCTGGTTATACGGGTTTTCAGTTGCATCAAGAACGACTACAACAACATCCATGTCATCAAGCCACTTTATACTTTCAATTATTCCTTGAGTTGCTTCTTTTGCTCTTGTCTTTGCTTCTTTTTTATTTACTTTATATTTTAAGAATTCTTCGTAATCAATTCTAGTTGTGATTCCAGGGGTGTCAATCATTTTGAACATCATTGACTTTCCTTTGTAAGAAATTTCTACTTTTTCTTTAAATTGAACATTCCTTGTTTCATGTGGAACTTTTGAAACTGAACCAATTTCTTCACCTGTGAAATCTTTACAAATTCTGTTAGCTAAACTTGTTTTTCCCGCATTTGGGGGACCATAAAAACCTAGCTTCACGTCTTTTTTCCCCTTAAAAATTCCCGAGAAAATTTTTTTAAAAAAGTTCATCATTTTAATTGCCATATTTCTTTAAATTTCCTTTCATTTATTAAATTTCCTGTCATCAATACTTTTAAATTCGGTGTTTCTTCCTGGCTTTGGAGGGGAACTCATGTCAACAATTCTTTTTGGTTTTAAAAACCCAAATAAGTCAGGCATTCCTGTTCTTTTTCCCGCGTACTTATGAAGTAAATAAGTAACTTGTTCTCTTTTCCAACCTGCTTTCAAAAGATTATTTTTAATTTCTTCTTCACTGGTTCCTTTTTTTACTAAATTAGTTATATAAACAATTGCGTTATAAAGTTGATTTTTATCTGGGAATAAGAATTTTTCATATTTTACTTTGTACCAATGATGCATTATAAAATAAAGAATTAAACCAAATAAAAAGACTACAAAAATACCCACATAAATTGGCCAGGTTTTAGTTTGAACTTCTGGAACAGGGGTGCTGTCTAAAACAGTCACATTGCTTGGCGAAATAAATAAATTACTTGCGAATTGAAAAGTTTCGTCTGCTGAAAAAGAAAAGTCCTGTCTACTTCCAGTTAAAGGAAGATACTTGTAACCTGAAATTTCTTTTAAGTTTAAGTTATTACTAAAATTTAAATTTCCAGTGTCTTTAATGAAAAGGTAATAATTTTCATCGATAGCTTTTGTTGGAATTATTGAAAGTTCATAGAGATTCAAAGATGAAGTTGTTCCGTCATCCCAATTGACTAAAATTTTATTTTGTGAAAGAGCTGAATTTAAATTTTCAACATTCCAGAAAGTGATGTAGTCATATGTTCCTTGGACATTTTCGTAATTCATTCCCGTTAAAGAATTTAAAGCACCTAAGTCCACATTGCTTTGTGTTGGGTTCAAAAAGGACTTTGAAATTTCAACTTTTTGGAGTGAGTCTGGAAACTTCAAACTTAAAAATTCTGAAATAATTTTATTATAATCTGCTTCACTCGACGCTAAAGATTCTTCATCTTGAAGGGCACTTAAATTTGATTTTAATGAAGTTAAGTCAAACAACTTTTGTGCCTGAGCTTTTTCAAAAGGGCTTAGTGAAGAAAGGGTTGTCTCAATTTGCATTAAAGAATCACTTCTTTTTTGAAGTTCTGTATGTAAAACGTCTTTAGCTGAACCAACTGTAATTTGAAAAGATTTTGAAATTTCTCCGATCTTTGTTGTAATCACGACGTTTAAAGTATAATTTCCTTCAGTTGAATAAGCATGACTGATTGTTGGAGTTGAAGTTATTTGGGTTGTATTGTCTCCAAAGTCCCAAGTGTAAAGTGCCGAGTTTAAAGAAGATGGAACAGAAACATAGAGAACTGTTGAAAAACTTACTGGAACTGAAGTGGGATACAAACTTATGTCATATGACTTTATTGAAATGTCCTTATTAAACAATCTAACTCCCTTGTAATCGAGGCTGTAAGTAATGTTTCCAGCTTCATTTGGAAGTTTGAAAAATTGTCCTAGTGAAAGAGTTCCTGAGGCATTTACTAAAGAAGGGTCTTCTCTGAGTTCTGAAAATTTATTTAAAGTGGCTCCTGGTCCACCGGTAGAATTATAGTTTACATTTAAATTACTCAAAGTTATTGTTTGGTTTTTTAGAGAAGTGAATTTAATTGGAACTAAGCAATTTGTTACAGAACAATCTAAATTTCCATAATTTTGAATAATGTAACTTTCAACTAAACTTGAAAACTTTTCTCCATCTGAAAGAGTGTTATTTATTGAAATGTCTCCGACGGCACCAAAGTTTTTTTGACGTCCTCCGATTTCATAAGTGTAAGATTTACTTTTTCCTGCGCTTGGGTATCCAAAGAAACCACAATTTGGGTTTTGGTTGTGTCCATGAACCTTGTAATCATTTACTTGAGAATTACTTCCAACAACACACAAATAATAATTTCCTTTCTTTATTGGGGTATTAATTTCGCAAAAAGAATCTCCTCCGCTTGAACTTAAGTTTCCTTCTGGAATTTTACATCCATCTAAATATCCTCCATTTTCATCATAAAGCCTCATTGAAACATTCATTGTCCCTGAAACGGCTCCTTGCTTTACCCATGCTCCAACTTCTAAACCCGGAGCATCTTCAAAAGAAACTTCTTGGCAATAGGGAGTTGTTGTTAAAGTAAACTCTGTTTCATTTGAAGGAACATAACAACCAAAAGTTGTATTGTCTGAAAAATCTGTTCCAGCTTTTTGGTTTTTAATTTCTGTTGTTCCGTCATTTAATAGATCAACTAAAAGTTGGCTTGTAGAAGATTCTCCTGCTGTACTTGACAAATCAAAACTAATTGAATTTATTCCGATTAAATTATCCTTAAAATTTATTCCGTAAAAAACACTTTCTCCCTCGGGTAAATTTATTGAAGGGAAACTCTCACTAGCAACATTTTCTTTGAATGCTGGTTCACAACTTGGATATGAACAAGTTTGTGTGTAACCAGTGGAAGCCGAAATCAAATCTTTTAGGGAAAACGAATTTCCTAATGAATCTGTAAAAAGAGAATTTACTGGCTCATTTGTAAAAGAAATTTTCAAATTTCCCGAAATTGCCGACCCTGTTGCATATTGGGTTTGAATTGAATAGTTTGTAAAGTTGTAACTTGCAGAAACAAATGATAACAAAAACACTGCTAAAATCAACACAAAAATTTGCTTATTTTTCATCCTCTTTAACCTTGTTTTATCAAAGGAAAAGAGATTTATAAAGATTTTTGAGAGGGAATTATTTCAAAAGAATCATTTTTTTGGATTCTACTTTATCTCCAGCAGTTACCCTATAAAAATATACTCCACTTCCAACTTTTTGATTGTATTCGTTTCTTCCGTCCCACTTTAAATCATGAACTCCTGCATCTTTATCTCCTTTAAGTGTTCTAACTAAACTTCCCTTAATGTCATAAACGTCCACTTTAAAGTTCGCGGTGTAGTTTGACAATTCGTATCTAATTGTCGTCGATGGATTAAAGGGATTTGGATAATTTTGGTAAACTTTAAAAGTTTTTGGGAGAGAATTTTGAGATGTTTCTATTGGTGTCGTTTTATCTACTTCTATATTTTGAGAAACTGAGTCTCTTTTCAAGATGTGTTCGTATGGAATAGTATAAACGGGATTAGAAAGGGTATTCTTTTCAATTAACTCGACAAGAGTCTTCTTTTTTATTTTAAAGTGATTCTTATTTCCGTCTATGTAAGTTGTATCTTCTAGTGAGGGAGTTTCCCGTATGTAAACTTCTCCAGAAATCTTATTCTGTGAATACTCATTTTTTCCTTGAAAATCAAAGTCTTTACCTAAAACTAAATTTGTCAGTGATTTTACACCTGTGTCCATATTTAACAAATCTAAATTCTTTTCATATTTTATGAGGGTATCTGGAGCACTTACTGAAAGAGTAGTAGTGTTTGGAGAATTTCTCCATACAAATGGTTGCACCCAGATGGTATCTTTTTGAGTTCCATTTTCCAATCCCCATTTGGTTAAATCTGAATTAAAATTAAAATAATCTCCTTTTGAACTATCATTGAGATAGGATATTGAATTGGTAGAAACAAAAGTGGAATTTGATAAATCCACTGCTTTGTTACTATCAGTTGGGTCAAAAAAGTACCAATCCTCAATTCTCAAGGGATTCTCCCCTACTAAAAAACCAATTACTCCTTTTTTGAATGTTCCATTTTTATCAAAAGAATTATCTATTGTGGCAGGTAAATTAAAAGAAGCATTTGAAGTTGAATCATATGTTTTTTTGTCTAAATCTTTTTCTCTTTGAATAAAACCACTTATATTTGAAATTCCGTGGAGATTAATGAAAGATTGAATTTCTTCAAAACCATCATAAGTTTGAGTCTTTCTTAATTGGTACTCAACAGGTAAAACCTTTTCCAAGAGAGAAATCCTTTCCTGCTTTGTTTTTAAAGTGTCCCAATCAACACCCTTCGATTCATAAAAGTCTGTTGAGTCTTTTCCAACATCATAATTTATATATGGTCTTTTGAAAAGATTTCCTACTTTTGAAAGAGGGGTTGGTTGATTAATTTCTCTTCCCTGTGTTTGAGAATAAGCATTTTTCATTGGAAAAAGCGAAGCTAAAGCAATTGCACCAGTAGTCAAAATTTTTCTTAATTTTTTACCCATTTTTCTTATTGTCACCACGTAGTAGTACTTTATAAACTTTTTGTTTAAGTTATAATAATCAAGAAACTCTAAAATATAAAAGTTGTGGATAAGAACTTATCTAAGAAAAAACTTTTTTACATTTTCTTTAAGTAAAAAATACCATAAAACGAATCCATCAACTAAAATTCCAAAAAGACTAGCCCAATTTCCTCCAAAAAGAGAAACAATTGAACTTAAAATTCCTAAAGCTGAGAAAACAATTATTAAAATTCTTGCCCAATCTTGACCTTTTCTTAATCCCCTGGCAATAAAAAATGACAAGACTGCCATTAAGATAAAAAAGATTCCAATAAAAACAAAGACTAAAGTAGTAATTGCTACAACTCCTTGGTTTAACCCTAAAATTGAACTAATAATACTTCCCCCAAAGAAAGATAGAATGGCCCCTAAGATTAGCAAAACCCCTGAAATATAATAAAGAATTGAAAAGATTTTCACTCCCGTCGGTATATCTTTTACTCTATTAACTTTTTTCGGTTTAGAATTTTTCTTTGCCATTTACTTTCTTTTTTTAGAAGTTTTTTTTAGAGACTTTTTCTTTTTATCTCTCATTAAAAAAACATACAAGACAAAGATAATTAATACAACAGCAATAACATTTCTCCAGTCGAAGAAACTCAATTGTACTTGAGCTGGACATGCAATTGTTGTAGCCCCATTTGCACAATTTGTTGAGTATCCTTTAGGGTCATAATGGCAAAGAGTATTTACTTCTCCTCCAGTAATCCATCCAGGACCATAAGTTACTGAACAAGGCTCCGTTCCATTTGGAACTCTTGCATTATTTGGAGCCCAAGCCCAAGTTGAATTCCAAGAATAACTTAAAAGTCCATCTGCACAAGTGTCTGTTCTTGGATTTTCCTTAGAAGTACAAAAACCAATGTCTGTTCCATTTGATTGTGAGTAAATTACTTTATTACATGTTGAACTGGAAGCATCCCATTGACATCTATCTGCTTGTCCTGTTCCAGCAGGAGGGGGGGTATTTGAAGCAACCCTACAAGAATCACTGTTACATAGGTCCGAAGAGTTATAATCTCCACAAACACTTACATTATTATTTGAACAATATAAATCTGTAACAGTACATCCAGAAGTATCAAACTGACATTCATTCGCAGTGCCATTAGCATAACAACCTAATGTTCCTCCAGAATATGCAGAATTTACTGAATTACATGTTTGCCCATTTAAATTTGTTCCATCACACTGTTCTGGAGAAGTAATCACACCATCTCCACAACTTGGGGATGAGGGATCTGTCACCACAACACTTAAATTTGATTCTGGATTATAACTAACCTTGGCCCAGTAGGTTCCTGGAATACTTCCAGCGGGAATATTCAAGAATGATTCAAGATTTGGACCATTTTGATGGGGATTCAATATGCTTGGGATTGAAAGACCTGAAGTTTGTAATTGAAAAGAAGAACCATTGTAAGTTTTATTTGTCACAAGGATGGTCATATTTTTAAAAAGTTGGGGTGCAAGAGAAATTGAAGAAACAACATTATTTCCGTCCATCCAATAAGCTGCAGTTATTGCCGGGGTACATTGGGGGGCTAAACCTACTGGTTGAGTACATCCCCATGTACAAAAAGTTTGTGAAAAACTTCCTGTTGAAGCACAAGTTGAAATATTAGATCCTGTACATTGTTGGTAACCTAAAGCAACCCCACAATTACTAGTAGCATTTAATAAACATCCCCCAACATAACCTGAAACAGCACATCTCTTTGTTCCACTTATATCGGTTTTACAACTATTACTTGAACAATCTGAATCTACATTACATCCAACTTGACAATCTGCAATTTTTGGAGCAATTACCGTGGCATTCACACAAGCACCATTTGAACAAGTGAATCCTGAGCCTAAAGTTGTACAATCGAAGGGAATTGTTGAACCAATACCCAAAGAACAGTAGTGTTCAGTTAAATTATTAGATCCCGCAACACAAGAATCAGTTCCATTTACACCTGTTTTTGAAGTCACAGTACCTTTAGAAGTATAGTTTAAAGTGGGAGAATCTGTGTCTTGACAAAGAAGAGAATTGTCAACACATCCGTAAGTAGGCTGAGTGTTTACAGTACATCCAGAAGTTGTTGAACAAGCACTCGCTCCAAGATAAGAACAGGAAGAAGTATAATTTACCCATGAACATCCATTAGCTTGACTATTAAGACAACCAGTTTGGTTAAATTCGTAACAATATGGTCCTCCGGTTGGAAGAGCTAATTGTTGGATATTTGAACCGCCATTATTTTTATCACTTACTGTCTGCATATAAGTTCCTGTACAAGAACTAGAAGTTACATAAGTTCCTGAACATGATGCAAAAGTCGTTCCGTTTTGGGTGTAAGATTGATTAGTAGGACATACGGCGGTACAAGTTCCAGAAACACAAGCTGCAGCACTTCCAAATTGAATAGTACAATCGTTTCCACAAGTTCCACAATTTAAAGGATCTGTATTTAGATTTTTACAACTTGGACCTGTTGGGCATTGAGTATATCCAGAATTACAAACATAACAATCTTGACTGGTGGAAGCACAAGTTGCAGTTGAATTCATAGTAGCACTTTGGATTGGACTTCCAGAACAAATTCCAACGTTACAGGTTGATTTTATCGTTGTATCATTATATGTTCCTGAAGGGCTGCTATAAGTACACATTTGTTCTGCTGTACAACCTGTGTGAGAAACACATGAAGCATTATCAGTAAAAGTTGAACATGAAGAATATGCTTGACCCCAAATACAAGGGTTTCCTCCCCAATTGATAAGTGTTGCAGTATTACATTGGGATTGGGAAAATTGTGCACATTGATTATATCCACTTTGTTTTGTTGCTGGGTCTAAGTAATGCATATAATAATTTGGGTCTTCGTTTAAAACACATACTGAAGGATTTGAAACATAACTTCCCGTACATCTTGCAAAAGTTTGAGATCCTAAACTGTTATCAATACAACCAGTATAGCTTCCATCAATAAAACAAGACTTTTGTCCTGTAGGACAACCAAAGTCACAAGCATAAGGAAGACCGTTTCCAGTTGAACGGTATACTGCGCTAGACTGTAAAACTGTTTCAGAAGAAGTTCTTCCATCAATTCCATAACAAGGGTTTGAAATTGAAGAACCAACAGTACAAGTACTTGCTAATTGAATACTGTTACAATTTCCAGTTGTGCCTCCAGCAACATCAGTTCCTATACAACAAACATTATAATCTCCGTAAGGAACTGCTGAAACAGAATGAATTAAATAAGTAAAGGCTACAACTGCAAATAAAAATAGAACACCCAAAACAATTGCACCGCTTTTTTTCATTAACTTTGTAAGTAATTTAGTTTTATAAATATTTTGTTAATAAGATTCTTTGAAAACTCCTTAAAAAATTTAAAATTTATCCAATTAAAACAATTCTTGGATTTAATTTTGCAACTTTTTTACTAATTCCAATTTCTTCAACTACGTCGACAACTTCGTCAATATTTTTGTAAACTTCGGGGGACTCTTCTGCAACAAGTTTGTTACTTCCTGATTTTACAATTATTTTTTTTGAAACTAATTTCCTTTTAGTTTCTTCTCCACTAATTGTTTTAACAGCATTTGTTCTCGACATCACTCTTCCAGCCCCGTGAACTGAAGAACCAAAAGTTAACTTTTCTGAAACCTTTGTTCCTTTCATCACGTACGACGCTGTTCCCATTGAACCTGGAATTAAAACTGGTTGTCCAACTTTTCTATATTTATTTGGAACTTCTTTTCTTCCTTTTCCGAAGCTTCTTGTTGCACCTTTCCTATGCACACAAACTTTTGTCAATTTAGCGTCGACAACATACTCTTCAACTTTTGCAATATTGTGACAAACTTCGTACAAGACTTCAACTTTTGACTTTGGGAAAAATTCTTTGAACAACTCTCTTAACCAAAAGATAATTATTTGTTTATTTGCAAAAGCAAAGTTTGCTGCTGCACTCATCGCTTGCAGATATTCTTTTCCAAGTTTAGAATTTATTGGAGCACATGCAAGTTCTCTATCAGGCAAATGTTTTGTTCCATACTCTTCTTCCATTTTTTTTATGTAGTCTGAAGCGACCTGGTGACCAAGTCCACGCGAACCGCAATGAACTAAAATAACAAGTTGATTTTTTTTAAGTCCATAAACTTCTGCTGCTGTTTTTTCATATATTTTTTCAACTTCCAAGACATCCAAAAAATGATTTCCCGCACCAAGAGTTCCAAGTTGACCAATTCCTCTTCTTTTTGCTCTGTCTGAAACTAAACTTGGATTTGCATTTTTCATGCATCCTTCTTCTTCACAAAATAAAAAATCTTCTTTTACTCCGTAACCTTTCTCAACTAAATATTGTGCACCTTTTTCTAAAAGTTTATCAAACTCTTTATAACTAATTTGAAAAGGACTTCCGTGTCCAACTCCAGAAGGAATTTTCTTTTGGAGTGCGTCGGCAAAAATTTTTTCTTTTCCTTTTAAATCTTTAGAAGTCAAATTTGTTTTAAGTAAAAGAACTCCACAATTAATGTCATAACCCACTCCCCCGGGAGAGATGACTCCTTTTTTCATGTCAAAAGCCGCAACTCCTCCAATTGGAAAACCGTAACCTCTGTGACAATCTGGGAGCGCGATTGATTCACCTACAATTCCTGGAAGACGTGCAACGTTCTTTACTTGCTCAATAGTTTTATCCTCTTTAATTGCATTAAAAATTTTCTCACTCGCATAAACTGCTCCCGGAACCAACATTCCCTTTTCTTTAGGAATAATATGTTTATTTTTCATAAAATATAAAACAAAAAGAAGTTTAAAAAGTTCTAGTTTACTTATGCCCTTGAACCAAATAATCTACTAAACCAATTCAAGATTTTTTGAATTAATCCTTCACTTACACATTGATTGTTTGCACACACATTTGAAGAACATTCAAAACTATTTTGACATGCTAAGTTCGAACTTAATTGTGTTGTAAAATTTTTATCTGAAGAACAAAAAGTTCCATTCACTCTGTAACCAATTGGATAACAAGTTCCGTCAGAATAACAACCGGAAGTACAATCTGATTGCGAAGAAACATTTGTAGAAGTTCCAACAAGTTTTCTTGATATTTCTAGTTGAATATAGGAGTCTCCAGCAACAACTTCTCCCATAAGTCCTGGAACAGAAGAAGTGCCATATATTGTTTTAACTCCTTTGTTTATGTTTTCATTAAAACCATCATTTAAACCTCTTCCACTTGAACCTTCTGAACCCCTTCCAGATTCCACAGTTAAATACCCTGTTAACGTTAAACCAGATGAAGAATTAAGCCTGTCTTCTCTTTGAGAAGAATAAAAGATATCTTTCAAGAGAATTTTATATTCGATCTTTTTATTATCTTGGGTTACGTTAAAGGTATAACTCTCTCCTATTCCAAGAGTTACCTTATCTTTGTTTAAAATTAAAAGTGTTGCATCTTTAGGGGTGATTTTTTTTACGACAAGAGCCTCAAAAAAAGGAGTATTTTCAACATAAAGAGTACAGTTAAGGGCATCAGCATTTAAATTTGTACAAGAAGATCTTATATGAGTTGCAGGAGTTCCATTAATTAAACCACTAATTACACTCCATGAAGATGAAACCTGTTTTCCATCAACATAAAAAGTTGGTGAACCACTTGCAAAATTACTTGAAATTTCTGCAGCCTTTTGAACATCTGCAAGTGTTTCGTTGTTATCAAAACAACTATCAAATTTATTAGGATCCAAAGTACTTCTTTTTTTAACCATGAGTTTTAATCTTGCTCTGTTATATGCTCCAACGTTCTGCTTATCTTGAGGTTGGATTGAAAAAAGAAGGTCGTGCATCTCCCAAAATTTTCCTTGTTCATTAGCACAAAGCGCGGCTTGTGCAGCGTCAATTGATTCTTGACCTAAAAAACTCATTGGGGCATAAACCAATCTAATTTTTCCTTCATTTGCTAATTGTCTAATTTTTTTTGATAAACCAATAAGGTCTTCATAATTTGTAGAATAATTCTCAGTCCAATTTGGAATTGCAGAAGCTAAAGCAGCATAAGGATCTTGAAAATCTGCAAATTCTACAATTGTGTGTTCTGGTTTAGTCGATAAGCCTAAAGAAGGGAATAAAGTTGGATTATTCAAAATTACGTCAAAAGTTGGAAGTGTTTTAGTTGCAGGGCTTAAGGTGAAAACAACCTGGCCAATTCCTCCTGCAAAATCTTGAATGACTAAACTATCCAAATATAAATTTAAGTTTGCAAAAACATGGCTTGTGCCTTCAGACATGGAAAAGGATTCTCCATTTACAACAAAAGTTGCTTTTTGATCCGAAGCCGCAATTAGAGAAATTTTATAAGTCATGTTTTGAATTACCGCCTCCAAAGAATTTCCTTGATCAAGATTACATTTTGTTAGACCAGTTAATGAATCGACTGAACAAGTTGAACTAGTTAAATTTGATAAAGGGATTGGAGGATATTTTCCTAAAAACCATTGGGCAACAGAATTATTTGCATTTGCATCTACAACCTCTGAGCTAAACCCTCCTTGAATGGGAATTCTTTTATAATATTGAGCAATTAAAAATTGGTTTCCCTTCTCCCCCCAAAAAAGCTGTCCAATTTTAGGTTTTCCCATATACTCCATTTGAATCCCAAATAAATTAGAAATTCCCTGAAAATTCTTTTCCAAAGACAAGGATTTAAAAAATTTAAAATAATCCTCCTCTCCAGAAGAAATTTTATCTATAAACATAATTATTGAAGAATTTTCAGAATTCAAATATTCCAAAGACATCCTGTCCAAACAAACTGATTTATCACAAAAACTCTCATTGTTCGGGGATTGTAACTTATAATCTCCAATTTGGCTCGGAAAAGGATTATCTTCGGGAACCATAATTCCAATATCTCCCCCGGTACAAGGTCCTCCGGTGGCGCTGTCAACTAAAGTTCCACAAGTTGTACAAGATCCTCCGCTGTAAGAACAACCAAAAGGTGGAGCAGCACAATCAACACATTGCTGTAAGTTTGGAGCACCAGCAATTACATTTCCAGTTGCACTTGGAGCATCAATTACTTTGCCTGTAAACTTTGAGCCTAAATCTGAAAACCAGTGAGAAACAACTTGAAAAACATTTTGATTTGAATCTTGAGGCGATGTAACTGCACTAGTAAAACTCATTGACAAAACAAGAAAAAGGAAAACTACTCCAAAAACAATTGCGTAATTTTTTCTCCTCTTCATTTTGTAATTAAAAAATTAAACTATTTAAAGATTTTTATAATTTTAATTTTTAATTTAGATATCTAAAACAACTTGGCAAATCCATTTTTCTTTAATTTTTTTTACAAACATCTCACTATAAGTAACAGATTTAATGTGAGAAAAAACTTTTAAGTTTTTTCCATCGTCTCCAAAAAATTCTGCTGAAAGTGTAAACTTTTTTTTGTCAATTTTCAAATTTTTAACTTTTGAAATAAAAAAATTTTTTGAATCAATTAAGAAAGTAACTTCTTCTAAAAAATTGTAGAGAAGACTTTCAAAATCTTTTCCTTTAACTTTTACTTTCAAACTTTTTTTTGGTTTTATTTTTGAATCAGTAACTGATTTTGTTAAAGCATAAACTGAATTTTTGAACGATTCTTCAGGAGTTTTCCCATAAGCTCTGAATTTTAAGTCAGCAGTGTGAGAAAAAAATTTGAATTTAAACATCGTAACAGAAGACTTTTAATTTTCTTGGAGAATACAAAGTTAAATTTGAAGTTATTAAAATTTCTGAAGAGTAAACATCTGTATTAACGTTTTCCTTAAAATTACATTCACTTTCAGCGCCACAAATGTAAAGAAAACAATATTGTCCAGAAAGAGTGTTGTTGCCTAAATAAGTCTCTAAGTCCGTTGGAAAAGTTTCATTTGAATAAGCTGGAACACTTGAAGAAAGAACTGAGTTTCTTAAAGTCTGGTTTGTTTCAATTCCATTTAAAATTTTGACGTTGTTTTTTTCAGTGAGCGAAGTGTCAACGCTACTTTTGTTTACTTGTGCAATCATTATCAACAAAAAACCTAAGAGTAGAACTATTGCCATAAACGCTTCAACAATTTTTATCCAACCTTTTTTATTTATTTTTTTCATTTTACCACAACTTAATTATCAATTTACCACTGTCTTCGACCCCGCTATTTGATAAAAAGAAAAGATTTAATTCTTTTGCATATATTTCTGTATTTGGTTCTTTACTTGAAAGAAAATCCAAAGTTGTTCCATTTTTGTATTCAAACATTAAATCAAAATCCATACTTGTTGGAATTTCAAGTTCTTCTTTTGTTTGTGAATAATTACTTGATAAATTTGACATAAGACTTAAAATTTGACTTTCCAAAATAACACTTTCTTTTCTAATGCTGTCTGGAATTACGGCTGAACAACCCGTTGCAGTAAGATTTACTTGATTTTTTATTAAATCTGAAAAATAAACTTTTACAAATCCTGTTCCTGCATCAACTAAAACATCATTTCCAGAAATTGAAGAAGCAACTGGTCCTGAATTGTTTAAAGCAACAGTCTCTGGATTTGAAAAAGTGTTTACCGGCTCTGCAAAACTAAAACAGCTTGCTCCAGCATCTGAACGATAAACTCTAAAAACAAAAACTTCTGAAGTTATTTTATTCAAAACATTGTCCCCCAAGTTTGAGATTTCATTTTTTACTGGGTCTGGACGTACAACAGCTGAACTAGCAATAATATAAATAAAAACAAGTGCAACTACAAAAAGAATAAATGACAAAACCATACTTACATGTGAACCTTTTTTGTTTATTTTTTTCATCTTACTTTACAAAAAGGAGATTTGCAACAGTTGAAATAATAAACGACAAAAACATCAAAGAAAATGAGTGTCTTATTCCTGCTTTGAAATTTCCTTCTGAAAGTTTACCAATTACCAACCCTGTAAAAAATCCTTGAACTAAAATTAGATATAGAAATGCATTTGCAATATCACTTTGAAGGGTTAATGGATTCACTGCTGAAAGCCCCGAACCAAATCCAAGAGTTCCACCGACGCTACCAATTCCTGAAACCATTGGGACAATTTGAAATTGCAAAACTAAAATAATCACAATAAAAACAAGGAAAATAATGTATCCTTGACTTACTAATGAAGAAATAACTGATTTCCTTTCTTTTCTTAATTTGTCCGTCATACTTACTGCATTTGCAACCGCTTCAAGGATTTCTCCAATCTCTCCACCTGATCTTTCTGCTTGACCAATTAAAGTTAATGAACGAGAAATTGAACGGTTATCTGCGTCCTTTGCAAAAATTTCTAAGGCTTTGTTTAAGGGAATTCCTAAAGAAATTTGATTTGCTAATTTTTTTACGTGTGGAGACAAAGCTCCAAAATTTTTATCTGCCATGTTTATTATACTCTTACTTATTGGAGTTCCTGTTTTTACACTCTCAACTAAATTTCTTGAAAATTCTAAAAACATTTCTTCTTTTTCTAAGGCAATTTTATTTTCATGAACTAAACGAATAATTATAGGTAGGGCTCCAACAATAACCCCTGCACCTGCGATTAGCGCAAAATATTTTGGATCCATGTAAAACCTTGCAAATGCTATCAATGCTACCGCGATTCCAATTCCAATCAAATCTTTATCTTTTAGTTCCATTATTTATTTTTCTTTAAGTGCAAAAATGCCAAAAAGAGTATATTTACTACTGTGACCACCAAGGAAACTACGAATGAAAGAGTTATAAAACTCATTGAAATTCCTAAACCACTTATTTTCATTATAATTAAGAGAAGCATTAAAATCATTGGTGCTGCAATTAAAAGACTAATATAAATATCCATAAAAGTTTCTGCGGTCTTTGAACCTCTTTCTTGAGCAATCCTATATTCGAAAAGAAGAGTTTCAGCACGTTCGTCAAAAAAGTTTGACAAGTCTCCACCAGAAGTAATCGTTGTTGCAAGCCCACTAAGAAGTTCAGCTAATTTTTTACTGGGGGAATTCTTTGCTGTATTTTTTAATGCACTTACAAGGTCATAACCATAAATATTAATTTCATTTATCATTTTTGTAAATTCTTTTTTTAGAGCGGGATATTCATTGGTTGAAATCAAAATTTCAAAAATTCTTGTTGGATTCATCATTGAACCAGAAATTGCAGACATACTTATTGTCGCGAAAGGGAGTTCTGTGTTTATTGCTGTTTCAGCACTTTTTTTCTCTAGAGAAGGATAAACATACATCAAAATAAAAGTCACTATGGGAACAACAATTAAAATCCAAAAAGTTTTCAAAAACCTAACATCTATTGCCTCTTGAGCTCTTGAAATTATTGGAAGAGCCGCAGTAAAATTGAAAAATAAGAAGAAGAAAAATAAAAAACCTCCTACAAAAAGTGAAAGAAATGTTGTCATCAAAATTATTGAAATGTAACCAGTAGGAGTATAATTTAAATTTGCTTTCACAAGTTCTTCTTCCATTTCAGAAAAAGTTTCTTTATTCAAAAGTTTTAGAGAAATCTTAGAAAAAAATCTACTTGAAATTTTTGTGTAAAAAGAAGAATCTTTTTTCTTTTTGTTTTTTTCTATTTCTTTTTCTTTCTCTTTTTTTCTTTTCTTTATTCTTTTAACCGTCTGGTTTTCAAGTTCATCGGGAAGGATTTCTTTTAAACTAAAAATTCTTCCTCCTTTACTTATTAACTTTTCATCTGCATCTGGTCTTTCTGAAGGTTCCTTCAATTCTTTTTCAATCTCTGTTGGGTCAAGAAGCTTTTCAAACATAATTCTCCCAAGAAAAGTTCGAAACTCTGAATTGGCATCCTTAAATTTTTTTTCTAAGCTTCTCATTTGAGATTCAAAGATACGTTTTTCGGCTTCACTTTTTGAACTTTCTAAAAATTTAGAAGTTTTTTTAATTTCAGAAAAATACCTTTTCAAGTTTTCCAAGGCCTCTTTTGTTTCCTTATATTCTTTAATCATTTTTTACCTCTTTTTTACCAAAATAAATTGATAAATTATTTTTTCGTCGACGAACTCTGGGGCAAAGACTGTTCAATCTTTTTTGTTAAATTGATTGAATCTTGTTTCAAATTTTTGAATTCTTCTTCATCACCATTTTTCATTGCAACTTTCAGTTTGTTCATATTTTCTTCTAACGAACTTATGAAACCCTTTACAGAATCAATTTTTTCTTTTTCCATTTTACTGAACTCCAAACTGCTTTAAAATTTCTTCAGGTTTTTTGTAGTATTCATTTATAATTTCTTGAACCTCTAAAAAACCAAAAACTTTCTTTTGGTACATTCGATAAAGAAGTTCTGACCTTCTTCTAAATTCCAATTCTAACTTTTCTGGATGGATTCCATATCTGTGAGAAATTTTTTGAAAAAGTCTACTTTCTTTTTTAAAATAAAATTTGTCTTCAGCAGAATTCCAAACAAAAGGGGTGTTTGTCAACGCTGAACCCTCATTGTCGACATTCACTACTTCAACAATTTCCCTTAATTTCCTTGTTTCTTGATTGTTTACAATTGCATGAGTCATAATACACATACTGTCAAGAACATTAAGTAACGTCGGTGAAAGTTCAATTGGAGGAGTTTCTAATCTTTTAATAACTGTTTCCATCGAATCAGCGTGAATTGTTGCAATGGAAGAGTGACCTGAAGCCATACCCTGGAACAAAACTGATGCTTCCTTACCCCTTACTTCACCCACAATTACATAATCTGGATTCTGCCTAAACGAAGCACGAAGAAGTTCAAACAAATCAATTTCTCCAAGTCCTTTAATTCCCGTCGCTGAACGAGCTACACTCGGTAACCAGTTTTCTCTAGGCAAGTTTAATTCACGAGTGTCTTCAATACTTACAACTCTTGCTTCTGGAGGAATAAAAAAGGCCATAGCATTAAGTAAAGTTGTTTTACCCGAAGCTGTTCCTCCGACAATTAAAAGATTCATTTTGTATTCCACTAAAAGCCATAAATATGCGAGCATCTCTGGACTTAAGGTATTAAAGGAGATAAGTTGTGGAGGCGTCCAAGGTGTTTTTGTAAATTTACGAATTGTGAAAGTTGGACCTTTACTTGTTACGTCTTTAGTATAAGTTGCGTTTACCCTCGACCCGTCTGGAAGACTTCCATCCAAAATTGGTTGAGCATATGAAATATATTTTCCGCACCTCTGAGCTAATTTTTCAACAAAATTCTCTAATGCATCATTTTCTTTGAAAACAAGATTTGTTTGCAAATTTCTAAAAATTCTGTGAACAATATAAACCGGGCTGTTAGCACCATTACATTCGATATCTTCCACAAAATAATCTCTAAGTAATGGTTCAGTTTCATTAAAACCAATAAAGTCCCTTGCCAAGTAATAATAAATTTTTTTATAACTTTCATAAGTTAATTCAATTCCAAGTTCTATTGCTAAAAGTTTAAACCTTCTGTCAATATATTCAAAAATTGTTTCTGAATTTCCAGCAATTATTTCTTTAAAATTAATCATACTTCTCATTGCTTTCACGACTTTATCTCGTGCAAGTTGTTCTTCTTTATCTAAAAGAGGTTCTTCAATTTCATAAACAACTTCATAATCTTTTGGATTCCAATAAATGTGAACATACGCAAAAGGTGAAACCAAGCAATATCTTACATCAATTTTTGTTTTATCTTTTACTTTTTTAATCGGTGGAATTCTTGGTGTGAAATCTATCGCTACAAGTGGATAATCTAAAATTCCTATTTTTTTTGACATTAATTTATTGAAAAGTCAATATTTTGACTTGTCCCCCCTTTGTTTGAAACGAATACATTATATGGAGTTGAAGACTTACTTAAAGTTTTTGAATCTTCTTTTGAAGAGTAAGTTAAATCAAAATTAGGATATTTCTTTTTTATTAGAACTTTATAATTGGAACCAACTTTTGTAGTTAAAACCGTAAATGAACCTTCATTGTATTCTAGCCCAGGCTCACTGTACATATAGTTTCCTTCTAAAAAAAAGGAAATTGAATTTTCTGTAGAATTAAAAGTAATACTCCCGTCCTGAATAGAAACTTCAATCATTCTTTTATTTCCAACTCCCTCGTTGTAAACTTCATTTATTGTTGAATCAATGTGTTTTAGAACGTTTATTGATTGATCAATTAAAGCCCTGTTTTGGAGTTCGTCAATTTTTGGTTTTACAAAAGCTAAAATAAGTCCAATTAAAACAAAGGCAATTAAAGTGTAAGTTACTGTTTCAATCCAAACCTGTCCTTTTTTTCTTGGTTTTCTTCTTAAGAACATTTCAAACTTTGGTCGCATGTGGGAATGTCGTTAATTGTATCGACAAAGTCACACACCCTTCCGCCTCTTTTTGGTGCAATTTGGATTTTTAATGGAGCAGGATAAGTTCCCGCAAGACAGTAAGTTCTTCCAGATTCATTTCCTGGAGCAGCAACTTGTGTTGAACCGGGACCGGTTGAATTGTAATAAGTTAAATTGTCAATTGTTCCTGGACTATTGTTTAAATAAAAATTTTTGTTAGAGTTTTCATATGAAACTGAAACTAGAAGAGAATCAAGTGCAAATTCATTTCTGGAAATTGAAATCAATGTTGAATTTGTTGTGGCATCAAAACAAGTATAATCTGAATTAAGAGTGACCTTTTCTAGAATATCATTGCAAGCAGAGGCATCATTTAATGTTCCTTTCACGTAACCCCTTGTAATTGTTAAAACACCTGCAACTAGCGCAACCGTTAAGGCAATTAGAACCACTGTACTAACTACCTGGCTAAATCCTTTTTTTTTTAACATATTACTCTGCAATTATCTCCTTTCCTTGTCTGTCTTCACAAGTGTAAGACTTCTTTCCACTTGATTCAGTGTTTCCAATTAAAACTGGAATTAAAAGAATCTTGTCCCCTGAAGAGACAGTTACTCCAGGTAAAGAACCACTGTATGCATCTGCTTGATTTATTCCATTTTGAGGCCAAGCAGTATCATTCTCTCCGACAACAATCGTTGTATAAGAGCCCGCTTCAGAAATCTTTGCCTTCATCTTGTAGATTGGAACATTCCCAGTATTCTTGATTTGAATTTGGCCTCCGGAATAAGCCGCTTCAAAAGAAACCTGGTCGCAAACAAGTTTTACATTTGTTCCATCAAACTTTGTAATTGCTTCTTGAGTTATTCCCTTAAACCAGAAAAAAACTATCAACGCAATTGCAATAACAATCCCGATGAGAAGCACAGTTGCAACAACTGGAGATAAACCTCTTTTTTTTATCATCATTTTT
>CAZONG010000004.1:0-19221 GCA_964581315.1 Candidatus Woesearchaeota archaeon
GTTGCTTCAATTCCCGTCGCTCTTCCTGCAATTCTTTCAGTAACTCTTGCCGTCGGAGCTTTAAAACTTTCAAAAAAACACGCAATAGTTTCTAAACTTGCTTCAATTGAAGAGTTGGCTGGAATGGACACACTTTGCTTTGACAAAACAGGAACTTTAACTCAAAATAAAATGTCTATTGAAAAACCAGTTACTTTTGGTAAATATAAAATTGAAGACCTCATGACTTTTGCTGCGCTCTGTTCAAGTGAAGAAGAAAAAGACCCAATAGAGATTCCAATTTTTGATTACATGAAAGAAAAAAAGTGGTATTCAAGACTAAAAGGATACACAAGATTAAAATTCAAACCATTTAATCCAGTCGACAAAAGAACTGAAAGTGTTATAGAAAAAAATTCTAAAAAATTAACTGTAACAAAAGGTGCAGTCCAAGTAATATTAAAACTTTCTAATTTAAACAAAAAACAAGAACAGATTATTCAAAAAAAAGTTGAAGAATTTTCAAACAAAGGATTAAGAGCACTAGGAATTGCAATTAAGAAAGAAGGTCATTTTGAATTTGTCGGAATAATTCCTTTTGTTGATCCCCCAAGAAAAGATTCAAAAGGAATTTTAAGAGAAGCAAGAAGTTTAGGATTAAAATTGAAAATGCTTACTGGAGACAATTTACAAATTGCAAAATACATTTCAAACATTGTCGGAATAGGGAAAAATATTTTGGATTCAAGAGTTTTAGACAAAAATCAAAAAGTTTCGACAGTAAAAGGACCAACCCAAAGTATGAAAATTGATGAAGCCGATGGTTTTGCACAAGTTTATCCTGAAGACAAATACACAATTGTGGAAAGTTTACAAAACGAAGACCGAATTGTGGGAATGACTGGTGACGGAGTAAATGATGCTCCAGCATTAAGTAAAGCTGACAGTGGAATTGCGGTTTCAGGTGCAACCGATGCGGCTAGAGCCTCAGCAGATTTGATTTTAATGGACAAAGGACTTTCAGTTATAATTGACGCAATAAAAGAAGCCCGTAAAATTTTCCTGAGAATGAAAAGTTATTCTACTTACAGAATCGCTGAAACAATTCGTTTAATTCTTTTTATTGCAATTTCTATTTTAATTTTGCAATTTTATCCAATCACTCCAATAATGATTATTCTACTTTTAATTTTCAATGATTTACCTATTCTAGCGATTGCTTATGACAACACAGAAATAGAAAAAAATCCCGTAAGGTGGAACTTAAAAGAAGTTTTAACAGTTTCAACGGTTCTTGGGGTATTGGGTGTAACGGCAAGTTTTGGAGCACTGTATCTTTCTAGAAACGTCTTAGGTTTGTCTTTAGTTCTCGTTCAAACAATCATTTTCTTAAAGTTAGCAGTTGCAGGCCACTCTACAATTTATGTAGCAAGAACTAAAAAAAGATTCTGGCAAAAACCATATCCCGCTCCAATTCTTCTTATTGCAGGACTTGGAACAGAAGTCGTTGCAACCCTTTTTGCTGTCTACGGTTGGTTTATTGCTCCAATAGGTTGGGCAACAGCAGGAATAGTCTGGGCATATGCTTTAATTTGGTTCTTCCTAAACGACGAAGCAAAAATATTAACATATAAGTGGTTGGAAAGAAAAAAGGTTTAAAAATTAGGGTAATTTTAGAAAAACATGAAATTTATCAAATTAAAAAAAACAAATTCAACGGAATTCAAAGAAGCTTGGAAAATCTATGAGGAAGCTTTTCCAGAAGATGAAAGAAGAAATTTAAAAGATCAAACAAAATTAATGGAAGAAAATAAATTCTATTCTTTTTATGGGGTAATTAAAGAAGAAAATTTGGTTGCTATTATTGCCGAATGGGATTTTGGAACTTTTAGATTTATTGAACATTTTGCAATTAAAAAAAATTTAAGAGGAAAGGGAATCGGAACAGAACTTCTTAAAAATTATCTTCCACAAAAGGAAAACAAAGTAGTTCTAGAAGTTGAAAGACCAAAGGATGAAATTTCCAAAAAAAGAATTTCCTTCTATGAAAGGCTCAATTTTTTCCTAAACTCATTTGACTACATCCAACCAGCATATGATGAAAATAAAAAACCCCTTCCAATGTTCATTATGAGTTATCCCAACCCCTTAAGTAAAGAAGAATTTAAATTAATAAGAGAGAATTTACATTTGAAAGTTTACGGATTAAAAAATCCCTTAACTAAAATCTAAAATATTTCTTCCCAAAACATTTAAATTTCTATTTTGGCAAGCTTTTTTATGACAAATAAAATCAGACAACCAATTATCACTGTAGCAGGTCATGTTGACCATGGAAAGACTTCAATTTTGGACTCTCTTAGGTCTACCTCTGTTCAAGAAGGTGAAGCTGGAGGTATTACTCAAAAAATTTCATTTACTTCCTTCCCTCTTGAAAAATTAAAATCAGCTTGCCCGTTAATTGAAAAATCAGGTATAAAATTAAACATCCCAGGATTTTTGTTTATTGATACCCCCGGTCACGCAGCTTTTACTAATTTAAGAAAAAGAGGAGGTTCCTTAGCTGATTTAGCCGTCCTAGTAATTGACGTTATGGAAGGGATTAAACCCCAGACTGCCGAAGTAATTCAAATTTTAAAATTAAATAAAACGCCCTTCATAATTGCACTAAATAAAATTGACAAAATAACTGGTTGGAAAAAGTTAGACGACGACTTAAAAACTTCTGTTGAAATGCAAGGAGAAAGAATAAAAGAAGTCTTCAATGAGAAATTTTATACTCTTGTCGGTTCCTTACAGTCTTACGGACTTGACGCAGATTTGTTTTACAATATAACGGACTTCACAAAAAAAATAGCAATGGTTCCTTGTTCAGCTTACACTAAGGAAGGCATTCCTGAAATTTTATTTATGCTTTCAGGATTAAGTGAAAAATTCCTAACTGAAAGACTTGTTCTTCATTCTGAACCGAAGGGAGTTATGCTCGAAGTAAAAAAAGAAAAAGGCGTTGACGCTGTTGAAGCTATTCTTTATGACGGAGAACTAAAGAGAACTGACGAAGTCGCAGTGGCTTCACTAAGTGGGGAACCAATTGTTTCAAGAATAAGAGTTTTAGAAGAGATTATGCCTCTTTCTTCAAAATTCAAAGTTGTCGAAAAGGTAAAAGCTTCTACTGGAATAAGAATCCAGTTAACAGAAAAACAAGAAATTTTACCCGGTATGCCTTTTTTAAAATTTAATAATAACCTCGAAGAAATAAAAACTCAATTCAAAAAAGAATTAGGCGAATCAATTCAAACAGATAAACAAGGGATAATTGCAAAAGCTGATTCACTTGGAAGTCTTGAAGCACTTTTGGTTTTATTAAAACAAAACAATATTAACGTCGTTAGAGCTGGAATCGGAGACATAAATAAAATTGATGCAATTAGTGCTAAAGCAAACCTTGAAATTAACGAACTTGATTCAGTAATAGTTGGTTTTAATGTAAAAATAAACGATGAAGTTAAAGAAATTTCATCAAAAATTAAAATTCTTTCTGGAGAAGTTGTCTATAAAATCATCGAAGACTTGGTTGAATGGAGAAAAAAGAAACAAGTTGAAATTGAAAAAAAGAGAATGATGGGTTTAACTACAATTTGTAAACTTGAAATTTTACATGAATATGTATTCAGAAATACAAAGCCAGCAATCTTTGGAGTGAGAGTTGTTGGAGGTAAATTAACTAAAGACCTCTCAATGATAAATGAACTTGATGAAAAAGTGGGTAATATAAAAAATATTCAAAAAGACAGAAACTCCGTTGACGAAGCGAACGTCGGAGATGAACTCGCAATCTCAATTCCAAATATAAACTTCGAGCGTCAACTTAAAGACAAAAAATTCCTTTACACAAACTTGGGAGAAAGTCAATTTAAAGAATTCAAAAAAAACAAAGACTTGCTTAACGGAAACGAAATGAATGTTTTAAGAGACATTGCTGAAATCAAAAGAAAAACAAAAGAAGATTGGGGTGTTTAATTCTTAAAAATTATCTTGTTCCAACAATTTTAACTGGAACTCCCATATAAATATCAAAAGAAACACTTTTCATTCTTGAATCATTCAAGTTAATTTCGGATTTATTTAAATACTGATATCTTATTAACCCATTTGCTCCCATTTTATTTGCTTTAATTCTCAAATCCAAATTCAAAAGTTTATCATGAAAATAAAAATTATTCCACATCAAATCTGAAAAGTTTTGCTCTTCCTCTCCTGCAACCTGTAATAAAGCATTAGTAAATTCATTAATATCTCTTTCGGAGGGAATCACTATTCCAGACAAAAGAGTATCATTCGGGAAAAATTCATATAAATTCCTTCTTCTCTTGCATTCTTCCCTTTGATTTAACTCATCAAGACTTCCAGGAAATAAAACAATTTTTTCTACTTTATTATAAAAAGTTTTTCTATCCATAAACATAAACAAACCTCCAACTTTAAAAAGATTTATTTAATGCAAAATAACTTGTGATAATGCATTACCCAAGTAATATGCCCAAATTATTAATGCAAGAACTGCTTTCCAGAAAGTCAATTTTAATAATCCAATAGTAAAAAGCCAACCAGCACACCAAAAACCACCCAAAAACTTTACATTATTATTACAATACTTCTCGTCTTTTCCTCTTGTAAACCATTTCTTCTTCATTTTACTTTCCAAGCTTTCTTCTTTCAGCCATTAATTTCTTTTTCTTTTTTCTTTTCAAGTACCAAAAAACAATAAGCCCAAGAATGACTAAAACAATTATCCAAGTTGTTACTGAACTTCCACTTTGACCTGTAGCTCTGTCTTCAAAATATTTTGATTCAAACATTACTTGTTTTTGAATACTCCTTCTAACGTTAGATTTATCTGTATAAGAAATTTCAAGAGTTATATTTCCATCTTTTGGAACCGCTTCAAAATCCGCAGTTGTATAGGAATTTGAGTCTAAGTCCCCAACAATATTAAATTTAGCTCCCTTAATTTGAACATTTTCCTGGTCTGGAACTTCAACTGTTAAAGCTTTCACGTCAACTTTTGCGATGTTTAAAATTTCAAAAGTCAAAGTTTTTGTAAGGTAGTTGTAATCTTTAACATGCACTTCAAAATTCGCTCTTGAGTCCTGAACGTTCACGTCAATTGCCTGTGAAAACATATTCGTTGTCCCACTTGCTCCAGGGTTGTAATAAACTTTTACTTCTTGATTTCCGTCTAACGCGTCGTCATTTACCTTTAAAGTATATGGAATTAACCAGTCAGTTTTGTAACTTTGTGTATAAGTACTTCCAGATAGAGCTTTTAGTGTGCTGTCTTTACTGTCAGCAAAAGAAAATGAATACTCTGGGTCTAATCTAAAGTAAGCCCCCTTACATTCTGAATTTTGAACACCACTAACTTGGAAAAGAAGTTTAACACTGTCACCCTGAACCGCTGGATATGGGTCCTGATTAACTAGTGAAACTTTCAAGTCACAAGCAGCCGCATGAACCCCACTTAAAGTTATTACAAAAATTCCAAAAGTTAAAAGGAAAACCCCGAATAGCACACTCTTTTTCATATGAAGATAAGTAACATTTGATTTAAAAATGTTTCTTAATAATTCAAATTTATTAAAAATTCTAAGACTTTTTTATAAAAATAAAAGTTTAAATAATAACAAACTTTGTTTTACACATGGAACTTTTTCCAAAGTCCAAAGATAATTCTTGGTTCAATATATTTTCAATGTTAATTGTATCTATAATCCTTTTTGCAATTGGAGTATATGCAATAAAAACAGGGGTATTTTATCTTGGAAGTGGAAGTGATTATTACCTCCTTGGAATTTCAAAAACAGATTCTCCGGATTCATTTATCTTATTCGTAATTCTTGATATCATGGTAGCAACATACATTCTAATCAATTATCTAAAAAATTTATATTTAAAAATAAAAGAGAAAACCCAATAACAACCCTTTTTTAAGAATTTATATCTTCCTTATTCATATCTCAAAGCACCAAATAAATTGGTCCATAACCTTACTCGTTTTACTCGTAACGTAATGCATCAACAGTATTAATTTTTGATGCTCTAACTGCAGGAGCAACTCCTGAAATTGCTCCAGTGATTACTGCAAACAAAATGCATCCAATAAAAAGCCATGGAGAGTAATATGGTGCTAAAAATGACCAACCAAGACCTGCTAAAACTTGTGCGGCGGCACTTGTTACCAAGTATCCAAGTAAAACTCCGAGGCTTCCAGCTACAAACCCTAAGAAAGCAGACTCAAACAAAAAGATTCCAAAAATTTCCTTATTCCTTGCACCAATCGCTTTCAAAACCCCAATTTCCTTGAACCTCTCAAGTACCGACGTAATCATTGTGTTAGCAGTGTTTATTCCTGAAACCAGAACAGAAATTAAAGCAATCAAAACTACAAAACCAATTATGATATTCAACGCGGAACTATATGAATCAATTAAACTTTGAAAGGACTCAACGTAAAAGTCTTCCTCTCCTTTTTTTTGGTCACGTTCACTTCTTAATCCTCTTTCTATATTTGTTATAACCCAATCAATGTTACTTGTGTCAACCCTTGCAACAATTTCCGCGTAAGAGTCTTTAGCTGGATACATCTTTTCAAAATATTTGTTTGTTGTGTAAATGTTAGAATCATCACCAGGATTTCCAATCGAAGTTAAAAAACCTACAACATGCAATTTTGTCCCATTTATTTCAACTTGATCATTTAATTCGAGTCCTTTTTTAAAAATTTTACCGTCGATTTGATAATTGTATCCCAATACCACGTCGCCAGTGTCTCCAGATTGTAAAAGTCTTCCCTTGTCAATTTTTGCATTAAAAGATTCCATCAGTATTGGTATTGACGGGTCATACGACGCTAAAAAAGCATATTTTTCTTCATTTCTAAATTTAATTTGGACTACCTGCATATAGGCTCCCGTCACCTCATAAACTCCCGCCGCTCTTTTAACGGATTTTATATCTGAATCGGTAAGTTTTATACTTGAGTCCATTCCCGTCGCTCCACTAAGTCCTTTTGCCATAATCAAAACTTTGTCTGCTGAACCTCCACTAGAAAGCGCTTGAGTATAATTGTAAAGCCCAAGTCCAAAACTAATAAAAATAAAAATTGTGGTAATTCCAACTAAAATCGAAAACACAGTCAAGAAACTTCTTCCTTTTCTGTGATTTAAATTCCGAAGTGAATATTTTATTGATTCAGTGTTTATCATTTAAGTTTTTTCTCCCAGAAAATTTCCTTTCCATTCTCCTTGATTTTTTTATACCCCAATCTTTTAACCAATTTTATTGAAGCCAAATTATCAAAGTCATTTATTCCTGTAATTTTTTTTACTCCTTTCTTTTTTGCAAATGCAAAAACTTTTCTTATCGCATCTTTAGCAATCCCAACGTTTCTATATTTCTTAAAAATAAAAATTCCCACATTAAAAGTTTTTCTGAAAATCTGAGTTAAATCTATTCCCCCAACAATTTTCCCGTCTAAAATAACCATAAAAAGATAAGATTCCTTTCTTTTTCCAAAAAAGATCCATTTAATAAATCCTTCAATAAATCTTTTTTTAAAAATTCCCATTTTTTTTAAAGTGTCGAAACTTAACAAATTAAAAATATATTTAAGAAAATATTTTTTCTCATATTTTTTAATTTCTATTTTCATCCTCTTAATGCCTCCACTGGTCTTTGTGTTGCAGCTCTAAATGCGGGAACAATTCCTGCAATTCCTCCAATTAAAAAACTCCCAATAAGTGCACTAAAAAGTAAACCAAAATTAATTGTAATTGGCAAGTTCCCGTTAATAAAACTGTTTATTCCAATTGTTCCAACAATTCCCAATATTTCTCCAGCTACAGCTCCGACTAGGCCCCCAACTAGACCGAGTAAACTTGATTCAATAAAAAATTGTAAAAATATTTGTTTGTTAGTTGCCCCAATTGATTTCATAATTCCAATGTCTTTTCTTCTTTCAAGTACCGAAGTAGTCATCGTGTTAACAATTCCAAGTGAACCAATAAAAATTGAAATTGAAGCGACTATTACAATGAAAATTTGAACTCCTCCGATAATTTGATTAACTTGGTCTAGCGACGCTTGAGGGGTAGAAATTTGAAAATTTTCTGCATCTCTTTTTACATCTCTTCTCTTAAGTAAAAGATTTTCAACATCGTTTTTTGTTTTATTTATTGATGAACTGTCAATTGGTTCAACTGCAATTAAATCGACTTTATCTCCGTAATTTGAAATTGAATTAAGGTCATTAGAATTCATATAAATTACATTGTCAAAAATAAAACTTCCTTGACGCTCTAAAATTCCTAAAACCTGATAACTTTTGTTTTCAACTACAATGCTGTTCCCAGGAACAATTGCTTTTCCAAAATCATTAGAGTCTGTTCCAAAATTATAACCTACAACAACTTTCCCCATATCTCCATCTTTAAGAAGCCTTCCTGAAATTGTCTTTGCTTCAATTTGGTCATAAACAAATTGTCTGTCCTGTCCGTCGGGAATGTTTGTTGCATAAGTAAATCCCACTTTTTTGTTGTAAGTTGCTTTAACTGGAACAATGTCACGACTTATTGCTCTTTTAACACTTGAAAGCTTTTTTATTGCGTCCAAATCTTTAGTCGTTAAAGGAACTACTGTTCCAGAACCAGGAGGACCGTATCCAGTTACTCCAGAAGCTTGAACTGTTAATAGATTTGTATTACTTATTCCAAACTGACTTGAAACTGCCGCCTGTAAACCATTTCCCAAAGAAATTAAACTAACAACTGCCATAACCCCAATAAAAATTCCAAGAAGTGTGAGCCACGAACGTAAACCTCTGTGTTTTAAATTCTTAAAAGAAAGAACAAATGCATCTTTAATCATTTACTTCCTCCTCATAACCGCTTTTTTCAATTCACCGTCAACGTATTTTGAACCTTTCTTTTTTTTAGTAACTTTTTCGAGTTTAC
The DNA here is from genome assembly GCA_964581315.1 of Candidatus Woesearchaeota archaeon. Taxonomy (GTDB): domain Archaea; phylum Nanobdellota; class Nanobdellia; order Pacearchaeales; family GW2011-AR1; genus GW2011-AR1. Next base: position 8,991 of record CAZONG010000004.1, read on the forward strand.
CGTCCCGAAGCCAATAAACTGTTTCGGCATGGAATTCAGCAAGTTCTGGTTCATGAGTAATCATAATTATTGTTTTGCCTTCTTTATGGAGTTTGTCCAAAAAATGCATTACAATGTCTCCAGTTTTGGTGTCCAAGTTTCCTGTTGGTTCATCTGCTAAAATTACTTCTGGGTTATTCGCAAGACTTCTAGCAATTGCAACTCTTTGCTTTTGTCCTCCTGAAAGTTCGTTTGGATAGTGATCCATTCTGTCAGAAAGTTCAACCATTTGAAGAAGTTCTTCAGCTCTAGCCATTCTTTCAAATTCATCGACGCCTTGAAAAGTCATAGGAAGCATTACATTTTCTTTAGCCGTTAAATTTGGAATCAAATTAAATGATTGAAAAATAAAACCTATTTTTTGTCCTCGAAGCTGTGCAAGGTCAGACTCTGAAAAAGTTGAAATGTCTTCTCCATCTAAAAATATACTCCCGCTTGTTGGAACGTCAAGACTTCCAACTAAATTCATCGAAGTAGATTTTCCACTTCCAGATGGACCCATAATCGCAACAAATTCTCCTTCCTTAACTTTTATAGAAATTCCATCAACTGCTTTTACAACATTTTCACCCATGTAATAATATTTGAAAACATCTTTCAACTCAATTAAAGCAGACTTTTTCTCACCCTTTTTCATATGAAAACAAATGAATTTACTTATTTAAACTTTAACCTCAAGAAAACCTATCTTTTTAGATTAAACAACTTTATTTCTTCACTAAATTTATCAAAATTTTTAATTATTCTTCTATAATGAAAATTTGAATCTTCCTCAAGAAGCTTTATTATGTTTACCACTTTTTCTAAATCCCGAGAATCAGAAATCTCTTTTTTGTAAATTTCAATGGTGGTTGAATTGTCATAATGAAATCTTAAAATTTTTAATTCATGATTTTCAAATTCTCTTAAAAGATTAAATTTGACTCCCAGATATTCGGAACGTAAATCTCCAAATTTGTATTCTCCATGAGTAAAAAAATCTTTATCTCCTTCCGAAAAATAAACTTTTAAAAAAGAATGGAGAGCAACAAAATTTGCCTTAGCTTCGAGAATTGGTTCTGAAATTTTCATCCAGAATTAACCAATTACCTCTTTTTAATGATTGTTATATTTTTTAAGAAGAATCTAAATTTATTTTGAAGCCACCTTTTCCAAACCGTCAAAGTCTTCAAAACCTAAAAAATGGTCAACAAGTTTTCCCCAAAAAGTGTTGTCTAATGTATCAACCAAATTATAAACAACAGACCGGTCTTCAGCATTTTTAATTTCCCCCAAGGACAAATTAATTTTATTTTCCTCTAAATAAAAATCTGTTAAGGAATACTCTCCTGAACCCAATTTAGATTTTAAGAGATTAAACTCTTTTTTTTCTTTGTAAGAATTTACTCTCCCAAAATAATAATGTTCAAACCCCAGAAATTCCCTTAATCTTTCTTTATCTGGATTTACAAATTTACTGTTTTTTCTTGAAAAATCTCTAACTAAAAATTCTCTAAGTGAATAAAAATAAGACTCTCTAAACGCAGGAAAATCTAATCCTCCCATAAATTAATCAAACAAAACATCTTTTTAAAAATTGTTATTCCTTATCGACTTTTAATAAATTCCTTCAATAACTCAACAATTTCCTTTTTCTTGTAAGGTAAAAAGTTTATTGAACCAGCGTTTTTGTGTCCACCACCATTTGTAAATGCCTCTGGAACTTTTTTATTCAAAAAATTGATTAATTCATGAACTGAAAAGTTTGCTTCATCCGTTGCTCTTAAAGTAATTGCAGTGTTCATAATTCCAGCTGTAACTAAAGAAGTCACACCCTTTTCTTTTTGATAATTGTCATGAATCAAACCAACTGCTCGACCAGGTTTAGGGAAAAACCCAAACCCAGGGAAAGTTTCCTCAACTTCTATAGTTTGAAGTGTAACTTTTCCTAACTTTTCTTGCTTTGCATTGCTTTTACCAATTGCTAAACCTTTTCTATCAAGTTCTCGAATATAAGGAGCCATCAAACTAACCAATTCTTTTTGTTTTTTACGCGGTTCACCAAACAAAACTTCAATATATTCACGTACTTCCATAAAACGAACTTTGGCTGAAACGTAATCAATAACCAGTGCAATGTCGCTAAGAAGTTCTTTTGAATAACCTTCCTTTTCTGCAATTTTCAAATATTCTTGCATTACTTTTGGGTTTCCCAATTCAATTCTGTCAGCAAAACCAGCCATTGCAGGAATTTGAGTAATGTTTTCAACATCAGGATTAATGAAACGAGCAAGTTCACTACAAAGCATTCCAGCTGAATAATGTGAACCGTCTTCTCCAACTAAAAAGGGATTAATATGAACTAATACCTCATCACTTATCAAATCTTTGTCAAAACCATGGTGGTCAACAACAATAAAATCAGCGCCGTGAACTTTACCTTGTTTAATTCCCATTAAGTCTTCCTCTCCAGAACCATTGTCTGCAATTACGATTAAGGGCATTTTATTTGAAAATTTTGCAACATTTCTAAGTGAATTTGCCATATCCCTAATAGAGTCATCAATTTCATAAAACGGTGCTTGACAAGGTGCACGTAAAAAGAATTCCCAAGGAGCTTTTACTGAACTGTGTTGTTTTACAATTAAAGGTAAAATTGCTCTTTCAAGACTAAATCCAGATGAATATCCATCAGCGTCGTTATGGTGTCTAACAATAATTGGTCTATCTTGAATAACGGCTAATCTAATTTGAGTTGCAGCTTCAATAAATCGGTCTCGAAGTTTTTCTAAAATTGGACTTTTAACTAAGAATTCTGGGGGTGTAACTTTAGCTCTTTCTTTTTCAAGATTTTTCAATCTTTTCAAAAATTCTTTTTCTTCACTTTCACCTAATTTTCCAATCCTTTTTATTTCTCCTTCAAGTTCTCCTTGGTATTCGGCAATTGTAACTGTCGCTTTAACAACATCTCCTTCGTTAATCTCCGGATAAGCTCTTAAACCTGGACCAATAAACCCTTTAAGAGATAGGTTTCCAGTTCCGTCACTCATTACAAAAATTGTCGGTCCACCAGTTTGAACAACTCGGTTCACAATTCCAACTAACAAGATACTTCCCTTATATCCTAAATCAACGTTTTCAATAGAAACATTTTTTGGTTCAATATTATTCATATTACTAAAAGATTTTTTCATAGGTTTCGCAAAATTCTTTTTTTTGTTTTTATCAAATTGTCCTTTATTTTTTCCTTTCATTATTTCTTTTACAAGGTAAAATAAGATTGTACAGTTAAAAAGGTTTTGGACGATTAATCTTTATTTCTCTCAAATTCAGAATAGTTCAACCCAAAATCTTTATAAACGAACTTCTATAAAATAATTCATGGCATTCAAAATTAACCTTGGAACAAAGGAAGGAAAAACCTACAAATTAGAAGCAAGTGTACCTAGTTTAATTGATAAAGAAATTGGTGAAAAACTTGACGGGAAAGAAATCAAAAGCGACTTTGAAGGTTATGAATTCGAAATAACTGGCGCTTCAGATTCCGCTGGTTTCCCTTTATTTAAAGAAGTTCCAGGACAAATTCTTAAGGGAGTTTTATTAAAATACGGAAAAGGTATGCATGTAAAACCTCGTAGAGAAGGTAAAAAACCCCAACACGACAAAAAACCAAGAGGACTAAGACTCAGGAAAACTGTTAGAGGAAGAGTAATTACTGACGCAGCTGTTCAAATTAATTTAAAAGTTTTAAAGATTGGAAAAAAACCATTAACTGAAATCTTTGCTCCCGCAGCTGAACCAACACCTGCCCAATAAGTCCAATTCTAAAGTGTGTTATCATTATTAAGTTACTACTTATCGAAAGATTTATAAACTGTGCAAAAGTATTACTTTTAACTCAAAAGTAATAACATTTGAGTTAAAAGATAAAATGGAAAGGGAAAATTTTTACAAAATGATTGAAGAAAGAGAAAGAACAATTGAAAATGGAAAATCCAATTGTTTTGGAACAGCACTCTATTTAACTGGAGAAAAAGACATTGATACTCATGAAAAGATTGTTGATCCCCAATACCTAAAAGAACTTCAAGAAGTTCAAAATCCAGAAAAAGGGTTTTTTATTGTATGGTATGATCAAAATTCAAGACCAGTCCATATTGGAGTAATAAAAAATTCAAAACCCCTTTATTTTTCAAATAAAACACATAGCCAAGGAGAATTTCACTCAAATGAAACAATGGATAGTTTAAAAGAATTTTACCAAAAAAATTTCCCAAAATTTAATTTAGAAGATAAAAAAATAAAATATTTGGTCCCCTCAAAACTTCAAAAAATTCTTGAAGAGGAAAACACAAAATGAAAACAAGACTAAGCATAACAATTGACGAAGAAAAAGTAAAAGTTGTGAATGAAATTCTAAAAAAAGGACTCTTCAGAAACAAGTCACACATCTTAGAATATGCCTTAATTAAATTTTTAGAAGGAGAAAAAGAATGAAACATTCGGGATTATTAAGAAAACTTGCTAAAGGTAGAAGAATTACTCCTGAACAAGCAAAGAAAATTGGAGTTAATAGCCTTGCAGATTTGAAGTTTGGATTTAAATATAAAGCAGGAGAAAAAAATTTGTTAAAAGAACAAGGTCGAAATTCTGAAATATACAAAATAAACTCTAAGGAACCTATAATTATAAAATCAAGTATTTGGAGAAACGCATTAAAAGAGGGATATTTAATACAAAAAGAATTCTACGATAGAGGAATTTCCGTTGCAAAGCCACTTGGTATTTTTAATGTTTATTTTGAAAATAAAAAATGGTTTGAACTTTGTTCAGTTATGAGCTATTCAAGCGATAAAAGGCTTTCTGAATTTCCAGAAGATAGTGAAGAATATGTAGAAGGTTTAAGAATTGCAAGAAATGAAATGAAAAAAATGGAGCAATTGGGATATAAAGATAATTATAAATATTTTAAAAAAGAAAATATTCTCTACAATCCACTAACAAAAAAAGTGACAATGTTAGATTTTGATTTTGGAGAATTAAACTTTCAGGAATTATATGAAAAGCATGGAAAAGGAGGACAAACACAATGACAAACGACAATTATAGAAGTTTAATTGGAGAAACACTTTACACTCTAAATGGAAATGAATTGGAAGAAAAAAAAGTTCCAAAAGAAGGTAAAATTGAAAAAATGGTTAGAAAAGGAAGAGAATTTTATAATGACCATTCAGCTGGAATAAAAACTTTAGCTGCTGGAGGAATGATTCTCTTTGGACTTGGAGTATTAAACTCTCCAAAAAATATAAATTACCAATCTGGAATTTATATGGGAAAAACATATCTAGATGGCCAAGAATATCTTCTCTTAGACTCAACCTCTAATGGAGGAAGATATGTCTTAAAGAAAGGAAGTGATTCCTTAAATTTAAAAGACAGTGTAAAATACAATTTTAAAGTTGAAGAACCTTTTATTGGAGATGATAGAGCTGTTGAAGCAAAAGTAGATACTTCCCATAAATTTTAATTTTTTATTTTTTTTAAAATTCTTTTAAAAAAGGTTAGGAAAACCTTTTTTAACTCCCCTTTCGATAGATTTTCATGACAAATGAAAATCTCCCAGAAATTAATGTTGGTGTTGTTGGACATATTGACCACGGAAAAACAACCCTTCTTAGTCGGTTAACTGGAAAGTTCGCGGACACTCATTCTGAAGAACTTAAACGTGGAATCACAATTAAACTTGGATATGCTGAATTAATTATAAAAAAAGATGGAAACAATTTTTCAGTTGACAAAGGTGAACCAGTAAAATACGTTTCTTTTATCGACGCACCAGGTCACGAAATGCTTATGGCAACAATGCTTTCAGGTGCAGCAATTATTGACTCAGCTATTTTAGTTATTGCAGCAAACGAGGGAATTAAACCTCAAACTAAAGAACACTTAATGGCTCTAAGAGCAAAAAAAATCAAAAATATAATTATTGTTCAAAATAAAATTGATTTGGTTTCAAAAGAGAAAGTCCTTCAAAATTATAAGGAAATCAAAAATTTTGTTAAGGGAACTGTCGCAGAAAACGCCCCAATTATTCCAATTTCTGCTCAACAAAATGTAAATATTGACAAACTTCTTGAAGCACTCGCTGAACTTCCAGTTCCAAAAAGAGATCCAACCTTAAATCCAATTTTTTTAATCGCAAGAAGTTTTGATATAAATAAACCTGGGACAAGCATTAAAGAAATTCATGGAGGAGTTCTCGGAGGAATCCTTAAACAAGGAAAGTTATCAATTGGTGATGAAATTGAAATCAAACCTGGAAGAACAGTTAAAAAAAATAATCAATATTTTTATGAACCAATAACTACAAAAATCACTTCTCTTCACAAAGGAAATTCAAACGTGAAAGAAGTTTTGCCTGGAGCAAGTATTTCAATTGAAACTGAACTTGACCCCTTTATGACCAAAACAGATTCACTAACTGGTTCAATTGTTTCAAAGAAAGGGGGTCTTCCAGAAATAACTTCAAAGGTAAAGGTAAAAATTGAACTTTTTAACGAAGTTTTGGGTGAAGAACAAAAAGAAAAAGTAGCCCAATTAAAAACAAAAGAAATGCTTATGCTTTCAGTTAACACAACAATAACAGTTGGAACAGTTGAGAAAATAACTGGAAACATCGTTGAAATGAACCTAAACATTCCAATTGTGGCTTTAGAAAAAGACAACGTCGGAGTTGCAAGAAACATTAACGGCCACTGGAGACTTATTGGTTTTGGTGAGATAGAAAAAGAAACACAATAATCATTAAAAACCAAAGACTTCTTAAAAATTTATGGAAAACTTGAGAATAAATCTTTTGAAAGAATACCACTTAATCCATGGATTTCCCTCCTACAAATTAAACTTTAAATTTAATTCTTCTACTGACAAAAGAAAAGTAGGTACTTTAACAAAAGAAAACTCAATTGAATATTTACCAAAGTTAATAAAAGATTATGGACCAAACACAAAAGTCACACTCACTTCAAAAACTCCAAAAATAAATTATGAAAAAGAGAAGTTTGAAAGATTAACAAACAATGAACTAAAAGAAATAAAAAGTGAACTTGAAAACAAATTGGTTAATTACACCATAGATTTCCTCCCTGGCGGACCCTAAAATGAAAGAAAGAACAATTAATCTTCTAAGAGAAAAAATCTATAAAATAAATTTTCAAACAAAAGGGTTAGACCTAATCAAAACAAATGTGGCTTTTTACGTAAAACCTTTTAGAAAAAAATATATTTCTCAAGAATTGGTCGGAATACATAATTGTGGTTCACTTTATGAAGAAACATCAATTGACTCTTTTTCTGAAGTGATAAAAAGGATGGGGAAAAAGTATGAAGTAACTTTAACTTCAAAAGTTCCAGAAAATTTAAAAGAGAGTAAAAAATACAAAGAGTTTTCCTCTGAAGAAATGGAAGAAATAAAAAATAAATTAGAAAAAAAACTAAAAAGACACGAATTCGTAATCGAATAAATTAAAGTCCTAAAACTTTATAACTCTTAGTCCCTAATTTCAAATTATGACAACTTATTCACATTCCAGACTTTCAACTTTTGAACAGTGTAAATACAAATACAAATTAAGATACATTGACAAAATCCCAAGCCCAATAAAAAAGTCCGTTGAAGCACATTTGGGTCAATGTGTCCATGACGCATTAGAAGAACTTTACCAAAATGTAATAAAAGGAAGAGTTCCAGAGCTTGATGAAGTTCTTGAGAGATATTCAACCTCTTGGAAGGAAAAAGATACTGAAGACATGCTTATTGTTAGGGACTTAACTAAACAAGATTATTTTAACAAGGGTGTGAAGTTTTTGCTAGATTATTATTTTAAACATAAACCATTTAACGACGGAACTCTAGAAACCGAAAAAAGAATTTGGGTAACTTTAGAAAAAGGTTTCCCACATAAAGTCATTGGTTACATTGATAGATTAGTTTACAATAAAGAAAAAGACCAATATGAAATTCACGACTACAAAACCGCAAACACTCTTCCCCCAAAAGAAAAATTCGCTAATGACAGACAACTTGCACTCTATTCAATTGCAATTAAAGAGTCTCACGCAAAAGAAAAACCAATTGTTTTGACTTGGCACTATTTAAATTACAACATGAAAATTACTTCTACTCGAACAAACGAAGAACTTGAAAAATTAAAAAAAGAAATAATTGAACTTATTGAAAAAATTGAAAAAACCCAAGAATTTCCTCCAACAAAATCTGCACTTTGTGAGTGGTGTGAGTATAAACCCTACTGTAAAGCATGGGGAAATTCCATTCCTGAAGAACTCTCTTCCGGAAAGATAAAATCAAATGAAGAATTTAAAAAATTTGAATCTGAATCCATAAAAGAAAAATTCCCTACTATTTCTAAATACTTAAAAGACTAAGAAAAGTTTATATATTCATATGAGTAACATTTCATATGAATGAAAGAAAACAGTGTGACGCATATCATGTATTTTTTAAGAATCTTGCAAACGGGGTTAAAATTGATATAATTTCAACTTTAAAAGAAAAGCCGATGTCAGTTAATGAACTTGTTGAAGAACTAAATATTGAACAGTCCAAACTTTCTCACGCTCTAGCTAATTTAAGATTCTGCAATCTTGTAACAAGTAAACAAGTTGGTAAAAAAAGAATTTATTCATTAAACAAAAAAACAATTCTTCCAATTCTAAAGATTATTGACAAACATAGAATGACTGAGTGCGAAGGTTGTAAGTTGAAAAAATGAACCCTATATACCTAGACAACGCAGCGACGACAAAAACGGATAAAGAAGTCATTAAAGCAATGCAACCATATCTAGAAGAATTCTATGGAAATGCTTCTTCAGTTCATGTCAAAGGTCAAGAAAGTAAAAAGGCAATTGAAAACTCAAGAAAAATAATTGCAGATGAATTAAATGCAAAACCCGAGGAAATTTATTTTACTTCTGGCGGAACCGAATCTAACAACTGGGCACTCAAGGGACTTTTCTTTGAAAATTTTCCAAAAAAGAATCACCTCATTATTGGACAAACTGAACACGATTGTGTTTTAAACACAGCTAAGTGGCTTGAAAAAAAAGATTGCAAATTAACCCTTATTAAAGTTGATAAAGAAGGATTCATAAATTTAAATGAATTAAAAAAATCCATTACCCCAAAAACATTTCTTGTTTCTGTTATGCACGCGAATAATGAAATTGGAACAACCCAAAATATTGAAGAAATCGGAAAAATCTGTAAAGAAAAAAAAGTCTTGTTTCATACAGACGCAGCTCAAAGTTTTACTAAAATTCCTCTTGATGTAAAAAAAGCAAACGTTGACTTAGTAACTTTAAACGCTCACAAAATTTACGGACCAAAAGGCGTTGGTGCTCTTTACATTCGCGAAGGAACAAAAATCCAACCTCTTCTTCACGGAGGAGGACACGAAAGAAGTTTAAGAAGTGGAACTGAAAACGTTCCCGGAATTGTTGGATTTAGTAAAGCGGTTGAAATTTCTAAAAAAGTTGATTACAAAAAAATGTCAAAATTAAGAGACCTTCTAATTGAAGGAATTTTAAAAGAAATCCCTGAAACAAAACTTAACGGCCCAAGTGAAAAAAGACTTCCTAACAATGTAAATATTTCTTTCAAGGACTGCGAAGGTGAGGCCTTGGGTGCATACTTAGAAAACAAGGGAATTTATGTTTCAACGGGTTCAGCTTGTATGTCTAATACCGACGCTCAAAGCCATGTCTTAAAAGCAATTGGTCTCACTCCAAAAGAGCAGGATTCAACAATTCGTTTTACGCTTGGAAAAGATACAACTGAAAAAGATATAAAATATGTTTTAAAAGTTCTCCCTGAGATAGTTGAAAAAATGAGAAAAGTGAGGAAGTTGAAATGAAAAAAAATGAACAACCCAAAGAAGAAAAAGAATTAATCAATAAAGAAATGACTATTATCGATGTCTTGGACAAGAAACCTGAAGCCTTGGAAGTCTTAATGGATTTTGGTCTTGGTTGTTTTAGTTGTGCATTCTCAGGGATGGAAACTCTTGAACAAGGAGCCCTAGGTCACGGAATGAGTGAAGCAATGGTCGAAAAGATGATTGAAGAAATTAATAAATTCTAACCACAATTATCTTTTTAAATAGGAAAATTCTCAATCCATTTATGTTTAGATA
>CAZONG010000005.1:0-18881 GCA_964581315.1 Candidatus Woesearchaeota archaeon
ATTAATTCTGCACTTAATCAAAATAAACCCCTTCTTGAACCAAGGTTTATTGCTCATGCAAAAACTGTTAGAATGCTTTCTAAACAGGGTGCAAAAGTTGTTATTCTTGCTCACCAGGGAAGAAAAGGGGCAAAAGACTTTCTTCCACGTTTAGATGAACACGCAAAAATTTTAGAAAAAATTTCAAAAGTCAAAATCAAATATGTTGATGACTTATTTGGAAAAACCGCCGAAAAAGAAATTTCTAAGATGAAAGAGGGAGAGGTAATTCTCTTAAGGAATGTAAGAAATTTTAATGACGAAGAAAATGTGAATGAGAAAAAAAATAGGTATTTTAAATTTTCAAAGAATTTTGACTTATATATTAATGACCAATTTTCTACTTCACACAGAAATCAGGGAAGTATTGTTATTCCTCCAAGGGTTATCCGGGGATACGCTGGTCCTGTTTTAGAAAAAGAATTTCTTGCTCTTAAAAAATTTAAAGAAAAAGAAAATAAAAAATTACTTTTGATTTTAGGTGGAGAAAAAATCGAAGACTACTTTTCTTTATTTAAATTTCTTGACAAAAAAAATACAAAAATGGTAACTGGAGGAGTTTTGGGAAATTTAATTTTAAGCGAAAAAGGAATAAACCTTGGTTATGAAAAGAAATGGTTGAAAGAAAAAAAATATTTTGAAAAGTTTTCAAAAGTGAAAAAAATATTAAAAAAATATGAAAGCAAAATTAAAGTTCCTGAAGACTTTGCAATTGAAAAAAATGGAAGAAAAGAAGTTTTAGTGAAGAATCTTCCAGTAAACAAAAAAATTTTAGATATTGGTTCAATAAGCATAAAAAATTTTAAAGAAGAAATAAAAAAGGCTCAAGTAGTTTTAATGAAAGGCCCACTAGGGTTTTCTGAAAAAAAAGGATTTGAAAAAGGAACAATTGAAATCTTAAAAGAAATTTCTAAGGAAACAAAAAAGAGAAAAATTTACAGTTTGATTGGAGGAGGGCACTTAACAACGGCAATTGAAGAATATAAATTAAAAAGTAATTTTTCTCACGTTAGTTTATCTGGAGGTGCAATGATAGAATTTTTGGCTGGAGAAAAACTTCCTGGACTTGAAGTCTTGAAAAAATAAAATTATTTCACTAAATTTTTTGGCTTCTTTTTTATAAAATTAATTATGTTTTCAATTGTCGTTGACAAAATTCTTTCTAGCGCTTCAGAACTGTAAAAAGCAATGTGGGGCGTGAAAATAACTTTTTCATTATGTAAAATCATGTAAGACTCAATTACTTGTTTTAAATTTCTAGATTGTTCTTTGTCTGAAAGGTGAAGAAGTTCTTTTTCTTCTTTTATTATTTTTTCACCTTCAATTACATCTAAACCTGCTCCAGCTAACTTATTTTTTTCAAGTGCAAGAAGCAAGGAATCTGTGTCCACAATTTCTCCTCTTGAAGTGTTTATTAAAATTGAATTGTTTTTCATCAAATTAATCGTTTTTTTGTTAATCAAATGTTTTGTTTTAGAATTTAATGGAACATGAAGAGTTACAATGTCTGAATTTTTAAGTAGATTTTCCAGTGGAACATATTTAAATTTTAATTCTTTTGCAAGTTTTGTATTTTTCTTTGGGTCAAAAGCTAAGACATTCATTTCAAAACCTTTTCCTATTCTTACTACGTGGGACCCAATGTTTCCTGTTCCAACAACTCCTAAAGTTTTCCCTTTTAAATCAAAACCCTTCAAACCTTGGGACGACAGGTCATCATTAAGAATTTTCATGAAGGATTTATGAATATTTCTAGATAAGTCTAAAATAAGTGCAAAAGTGTGCTCAGCAACGGTGTTTTCCCCGTAAGTTGGAACATTACAAACAGAAATCCCTCTCTTTTTACATTCGTTTAAATCAATATGGTCAAAACCAGTAGAACGCGTAACAATTAATTTTAATTTTGGTAAGAAATTAAGAATTTCTTTAGTAATTACAGAATAAACAAAAATTGAAATGATTTCTGAATCTTTCACACTCTTTACATTTTTAACTGTTAAAGTTTCTTTAAAAAAATTTATTTTATTTTTTTTAAGCTTTGGAAGAATTTCATTTTTTTCTAATTCACTCACCTCAAAAAAAGATATTTTCATTTTCAAAATAGATAAGAATAATGAATATAAAAATCATTTGATTTCAAAAAGCTTATATAATTCTTTTACGAATTAAGAGAATGAAAGAAGAGGTGAAAATTTTTATTGGTTCAGACCACGCTGGATTTAACACGAAGGAAAAAATAAGAAAATATTTAGATTCAAAAAAAATCAAATATAAAGATTTTAGTCCCCTAAAAAAAGAAGGGGATGACTATCCTGATTCTGCGTTTAAAGTTTCTGAAAGCGTTGCTAAAACAAAAGAAGGAAAAGGAATTTTAGTTTGTGGTTCTGGGACAGGAATGGTTATTGCAGCAAATAAAGTTAAAGGAATTCGGGCTGTTGCACCGTATGACTTATACACTGCAAAAATGTCAAAAAAAGACAACAACACAAATGTAATTGCTTTTCGTGGAAGAGGTTTTCCTATTGAAAAAATTTTGAAGATGTTACAATCTTGGTTAAACACAAAATTTTCTGGAGTAAAAAGGCACGAAAGAAGAATAAAAAAAATAATGAACTATGAATAAAATAATCGTTCCAACTGTTTTTGCATTGGATAAAAAGGATTTTGACAAAAGATTTCAAAAATTAGTAAAAGTGACAAATAAAATTCAAATTGACTTTATGGATGGAAAGTTTGTTCCTTCAAAATCAATTTCCTTAAAACAAGTTCCTAATTTGAAAAAATACAAAGTGAGTTTTGAAGCCCACTTGATGGTTCTTCATCCTGAAAAATGGTTTAAAGAATGTAAACAAAAAGGGTTTAAGAGAGTAATTTTCCATATTGAAGCTGTTAACAATCCTAAAGAAATAATCAATTTAGCTAAAAAGTTAAAACTTGAAGTTTATGTCGCAATTAATCCATCTACCCCTTTGAAAAAGATTAAACAAATTATAAAAGAAAATTTAAGTGATGGAATTTTACTTCTAGGAGTTCATCCAGGTAAAGAGGGCCAAAAGCTTTCATGGAAAATTCCTCGAAGAGTGAAAAAAATAAAAAAGATAAATAAAAAAATAATTGTTGAAGTTGATGGAGGGATTAATGACAAGACAGTTTCTAGGTTTTCAAAGACGGGTGTTGACCGGCTTAACTCTGGAAGTTTTGTTTCCTTATCCGAAAACCCAAAGAAACAAATTGAAATTTTAGAGGATGCTTTTAGGCAAGTTTAAAAATTCTTTTGGTTTAGTCTTTTTATGTTAGAGTCCTTAATAAATCCTAAAAGAGCTGAAAAAGGACCATGGAAAATGTTTTTCATTGGTTTACTTTATGCATCACTTTCTCTTCTACTTGTAAAGGTTTTCTTTGGAAGTGACCCAGTTTTAATTAAGTATTCAGGACTTATCGTTGTTACATTTTGTGTGATGTTTTCTTTACCTTTTATGTATTACATTATAAAACAAGAAGAAAAAGAAGATGAAGTTGTTGAAGGAATGGGAAGGATTTGGAGTGTTCACAGGGACGCAATGCTTGCTCTTATTTGGTTATTTTTAGGTTTTGTTGTTGCATTCTCTTTTTGGTTTTTGGTTTTGCATGATTCAAATCTACTTAACGCACAAATTGAAACTTATTGCTCGATAAACTGGCCTTCAAACATTAGTGGATGTGTTCAACAATACACGACTGGCTCTTTTGTTGGTCCAACCGGTTACGCAACGGGGATGGGGAGGTTTTTATCTATTTTTGAAAACAATATTTATGTCTTAATTTTTACCATTCTTTTTTCTTTAATTTTTGGAGCGGGAGCGATCTTTGTTTTAGCATGGAATGCGACAGTTATTGCAAGTGCTGTTGGAGTATTTACAAAATTTAATTTAGCGGACATTCCGTTAGGTCTTCTTAGATATATGATTCATGGACTCCCAGAAATTACAGCCTACTTTTTAGCAGCGCTAGCCGGAGGAATCCTTGGAACCGGCTTTATTCGAAACGGGGTAAACAATAAAAGATTTTTACATGTTTTAGAAAACGCAATTGTCTTACTCTTTGCCGCCGTAATAATTTTAATTATCGCTGGATTTATGGAAGTTTATTTGACTCCTCTTCTTTTTAATTAAGTTTAAATAATAAAAAAGACGCTTAATTTTATGGAACAAATTGTACTCCTTGGAATTTTGTTTATCCCAATTGTTTTAATCTCATTTTTAGCAACAATTTTAATTGTTCCTCAATGGGTAAAAATTAGTAAAAGAATGAAACTTCTTTGGGAAGATATGCATAAAATTGGACATCCAAAAAATGTTTCTGGTTCTGGAGGGGTTGGGGTTATCTTTGGTTTTTTGTTTGGAGTTTTTCTATATCTTGCAATTAAAACTTTTGTATTTAATTCACAAACAAACCTCACTGAAATAGTTATTCTTGTTTCTACAATGATTCTCGCTTCATTCATTGGGTTTATCGATGACATGATTGGGTGGAAAACAGGAGGGCTTTCAAATGGGTCAAGGATATTTATGATTGCAATGATTGCAGTTCCTTTAATGGCTTTTAATGCAGGAACTTCAACGATTCTTGGAGTTAATATTGGAATTTTCTATCCTCTGACTTTAATTCCTATTGCAATAATTGGAACGACTTCAACTTTTAACTTTTTAGCTGGTTACAACGGACTTGAAACAAGCCAGGGAATTTTGGTTTTGGGAGCACTTTCAGTTGTTACTTTCATTACTGGGACTCTTTGGCTTAGTGTAGTTACTGCTTGTATGGTTGCAGCTTTGGTTGCATTTTACTTTTTTAATAAGTATCCCGCAAAAGTTTTCCCTGGAGACACTTTAACTTATCCCGTTGGAGCTTTAATTGGAGCAATAGCAATTTTAGGGAATGTTGAAAAAATTGCAGTTTTCTTTTTTATTCCATATATAATTGAATTTTTCTTAAAAGCAAGAGGAAAATTAAAAAAACAAAGTTTTGCAAAATTGAATAAAGACCATTCGATAGAAGTTAAAGAAGGAATTTATGGACTTGAACACGTTGCAATTAGAATTTTACAAAAAATTAAACCTTCAGGAAAAGCTTACGAATGGGAAGTACCTATGTTAATTAATTTATTTCAAATAATTGTTATTGTTGTTGGATTTATTTGGTTCTTTTAATTTATTTGGAGAAATATTCTTCAATACTGTTTAAAAAATCTTCAGAATCCCTGATTAATTCTTCAGTTATTGATTCATAAACCAGTTCATCATTAACCTCTCCATATTTATGACTCAAAATATTCCTCATTCCCTTAGCATTTGAAAGTCTGTGCATCAAAGATTCGCTAATTACATTTTTCTCAAAAAGAGCATAAAAAATTCTGTTGTCTTCTGGAATTGAAAACCTTTCTTTTTTTAAAATTAAGTAACCTAACTCAATTAGAGATTCAACAACCTTTTCAAAATATCTTTCACAAGCGGCTTTCTTTTCTATACTTCTTTCATATTCTTTATATGAACTTGGAAGAATTGATTCAAGTTCCTCTAGTTGTTTTTGAATTTCTTCTTCCTTGTCTTTTATTCTATTCATTTTTAAAAATTATTTTTCCTTCTTTATCTATTTCATCTTTTAATTTTTTTGGAAGAGTGTTGTAAATTTGAATATCAAACTTCTCTGAAGGCAAACTTCCTAAAATCTTAGCCCTTAATTTTGTTGGTTCTTTTTGTTGAAATGATTTTAATTCTATTGCAAGATCAATGTCTGAACTAATTGACTGTTCTTTTCTTGCATAACTTCCAAAAAGAAAAATCTTATTTAAATTTTTTCCAACTTCTTTTACAATTATCTCTTTTGCTTCATTAATTAAATAATCTACTTCCTGAGATTTTTTTAATTTGAATTCTGAAGAGTATTTTGAAAGGTTTTCAATTACTTCAAACTTTTTTCTTATATCTCTTGAAAGCCTTGTTTTTTCTGAAGGGGTTAATTCAAATCCAAAAAGATGTTTTTTGATTATTTCAATCTCTACTTTTCCAAAAAGTAACCTTGCTTCTTTTTTATTTAAAAATTCTAATAATCCCATTTTATATCCTAATAATGTTATATTTTATCTTAATTATGATAACTATTTAAATGTTTTTATTTTCTAGATCCATCCCTAAAAATAGACAAAAGAATATTTGTAAACTAAACTTTACATATGGAAACTTAAGTTCCCAATTATTTTTTGTGTTACAAATTTGTAACACATATTACAAAGATGTATTACCCAATAAATAAAGAGTTTTTTAAATTGAGTTATCCTTAGAAAAAGATGGGTGAAAGTTTCCTTAGGGGCGAAGAGAATGACTTGAAAAATGTCTTTAACAGGTTTAGAAAAAGAAATTTTTCTGGGGACACTGGTCAAGCAATAAAAAATTCAAGTTATCAATTAACGACTAACGTTGTTATGAAAGTTGGTTCGCTTCTATTCACAATAATTGTTGCTCGACTTCTTATGCCTGAACTTTTTGGACTTTACAGTTTAGCTCTAGCGACGATTGTTTTATTTAGTTCATTTGTCGATTTAGGAATAGGAAACACTCTTATTACATTTGTTTCAAAATCTCTTAGTAAAAAAGACCCTGGAAAAGCAAAAGGATATTACAAGAAACTCTTGAAGTGGCAAACTTCATTAATTGTGATTGTTCCGCTTGTTTTAATTCTTTCAAGTTATTTTATTGCAAACATTTATTACAATAAACCAATATTTTACGCACTTTTAGTTGGAGCGCTTTACATTCCTTTAGTTGCGTTGGAAAGTTTCTTTGAAAATTTGTTTAGGGCAAACAACAGCTTCAAGTATATTGCAAAAAAAGAAATTATTTTTCAAGTTGCGAGATTAATTCTCGTTCCATTAACTGTTCTTCTTGTCATTACTTCTAACCTTGGAAATGATGTTATAACTGCACTCGTAATTTTAGCAGTTAACTTAGCATACTTTGTTGGAGTAATTTATTTGATAATCACTTCAAAAAAACAGATTTCATTTATTAAATTAAAAACTAAAGAATTAAACCAAAAAGAAACTAAGGACTTAAAGAAATTTATTATTCCCTTAACTGCAACTGTACTCTCTGGAATCTTTTTTGGTTACATTGACACAATTATGCTTGGACACTTTGTTTCTAGTGCTTACATTGGTTTTTATGGGGTTGCTTTGAGTCTCGCTGGCTCAGTTTCAGCAATAGTTGGTTTTAGTGCAATTTCCTTCTTTCCATTATTTTCAAAATTAGAAAAGGTTTCACTTGAAAGAATTTTCAAGAAGGGGAGAAACCTCACCATTTTGATTTCTGTCTTAGCCGGAATTGTAACTTACTTCCTTGCACAAATTGTAATACAAATTGCATACGGAAGTGCCTACTTAGAATCAGTTCCAATTCTCCAATACTTCACGATTTTAATTTTAATTTTACCTCTTACAGGAATTTATGAAATGTATTTTATTTCTCAAAAGAGGACTAAGCCACTCGCAATTTTACTTGTTGCTGCAACTGTTCTTAACATAATTTTAAATTTCTTTTTCATAACTTATGGTCTTCAATTCGGAGAACTTCAAGCTGTCCTCGGAGCTTGCTTTGCAACAATAATTTCTAGAGGAGTTTATTGGATTGGGTTATGGGTTTTGAGGGGGAAGGGTTAAATAGCGAGATAATTTTCTTCTGAAATTTTTTTTACTTTATAACCTAATGGTTTTAAAACATCCAAACATTTTTGCAAATATTTGTCATCCCAAGCCTCAAAAATTATTTTTGGATGAAATTTCTTTAGAGGTTTTATTGCTCCTTTAAGAACGTCTGACTCTGCTCCTTCAACATCTATTTTCATGAGGTCTACCCTTTTTAATTTAAAGGGTTTTAAAAGATTATCCAATGTATTTGCTTCCACAGAAATTTTATTGTTTGTTTTATACTTCAAAGAATGTCCTCCAGAATTATTTTTATTAATATAAAAATTCAAAATGGCTTTTTTATCTGAGCAAGCAAGTGGAATTATTTTTACGTTAGTCAGATTGTTTGATTTTAAATTTTTGATCAATGCTTGTAAGTTTGAAGGCTCTGGTTCAAAAGAAAATACTTTCCCTTTATCTTTTAATTGTTTTCCAAGAATAACTGAATATTTTCCCACATTTGCTCCAATATCCAAAAAAACTCCCTTGTCCAATTTAAAATATTTTCTTAAATCATCTTCTCCCAAAGTTGACAACATCCACAAATCCGCTGAATTTTTTCTTACAAAAAAAATTCCATCCTTGTTTTTTAGAGAAACCTCTGGCTTATATTGGTTAATAGTTAAAACTGAAAAAAATATTTTTAGTTTATCCTTTAATGATTTCCCTTCAATAATTAGTTTTATCCTTTTTAATATTTTATTCATTTTTTCCAAATTTTTAATAATTTATTTGAATGGTTTTTCCAGGTTAAATCACTTTTTTCTATTTCTTTCCGATAATTTTCTTTTTTTACTTTTTCTAAAGATTCCTTAATTGATTTAAATCCTTTTACTTTTTCAATTGAAAGTTTTGCACCAACCCCATAACTATTTCCAATTATCTTAGGAACTTGGCAAGCCATTGCTTCTATCCATGAAATGTTAAATCCTGTTACTTTTGGGGGCAAAGAAATAAAACATTCTAATTTTTGATAAAATTTTGGCATTTCCTCGTGAGAGATCTTTTCTGCAAGAATTAAGTTTTTCCCCAACTCCTTACACGCAGAAACAATTTCTCGATAATGGTAATCTTCTGTTTTCCAATTCACAAAACCTACTGAATTTTTTATTTTTTTTATTTTCTTATCTGGTTTAAATAAATCCAAATCAACTCCATTATAAATTAAATTTGATTTTGAAAACCTCTTCTTTAAGGAATCTCCCACCACAATTAACCTTTTTCCTAAAAGTTTTCCGACTACTGTTTGTAAAATTTTGGATTTTCCTAATTCATTCCCATGAAAACAAGAGAAATGTTTTCTCTTAAAGATTCTAAAAGGAAAAATTAAAGGCAAAGCCATAGACCAGTCTTGAGTATAAATTATATCTGGATTTTCCTTCTCAATAATTTCTTTATACTTTTTCCTTAACCACAAAATATTCTTAACAGAAGAACTGCATTTCAAATCTTCTTCTCTTGAGGTGCAAATTACTTTATGTCCTTTTTTCTCTAATTCTTTTTTTATTGAATTTACAACCACTCCGACTCCCCCTGGCCATTTTTTTAGAAAGATTAGAATTTTCATAACAAACCCCTCCAGACTCCAAGAAAATAACTAGCTCTTTTTAGAAACAAGAGGATTGGAATCCAAAAGAGACAACCAATTCTTTTTTTCTTAATTGAATATTTTATTCCTTGTAAAAGGAAATTCAAAATTGTTAATCCCCCAATAATTAAACTTACTAATGGATAAAAAAAGAGAAAAACGATGAAAGCTGCTAAAATAAAATTTATACCTAAAAAGAAAATTAAATTCTTTTTCATTCTTTTTAAATTTCCTGCTTCTCCGTCCCCTTTACCATAAAGGAAAAATTGTTTTGCAAATTTTTTAATTGTGTTTCTCCCCCTCCAATAAACAATCGCACTTTTTTGGAGTTTGAAATTAAAACCCTTTTCCCTTAATTTTAATCCGAAAAGAGTATCCTCCCCTGTGTAAAGGTTTTCGGGATAACCTCCAACTGCTTTCCAAACCTTTTTTCTAAAAGCAACACTTCTTCCAGAAGGAATAAAGGTTTTTTCATTCCATTCTTCCATTGGTTTAACCGTTAAC
Organism: Candidatus Woesearchaeota archaeon; assembly: GCA_964581315.1. Lineage (GTDB taxonomy): Archaea > Nanobdellota > Nanobdellia > Pacearchaeales > GW2011-AR1 > GW2011-AR1. The sequence continues at coordinate 9,849 of CAZONG010000005.1, forward strand.
ATTGAAATATAATCTTCAATTCCTCCTTTAGAAATTGCAAGATATCCTCCAGAAACGGCCTCTATTTTTTTGTTTTTGAAAGGTTCAATTATTTTTTCTAACCAATATTTGTCCAATTTGGATGAAGCATCAGTACAAGCGATTATTTCATTTTTTGCGTTTTTTACTGCAATATTTCTAGCTTCCGAAATGTTTGATTTTTTTTGGAAGATTTTTATTTTTTTATTTTTTTTGGAATAATTTTTTATAATCTCTGCAGTTCCATCATTTGAAAAAGAATCGACAAAGATTATTTCGTCTGGTTTTTTAGATTGATTTAACATAGATTGAATTAATTCTGAAATTGAATCTTTCTCATTATAAATTGGACAAATTAAACTAACTTTCATTTTAAAGCCTCCTCATAAATTCTTTTTAACTTCTTATTTCTCACTTTTACTGAAAATTTTCCGTCCTTAACGATTTTTAGACAATTTTTGGACATCTTTTCTCGGAGTTTTTTATTTTCAATTAGTTTTGAAGTTTTTTCAACTAATTTTTGAATTACCTTTTCCTCATTTGGACCAATTTTATCAAAAGAAAGACTTTCTGTTACATCAAAAATTAATCCGTTTTTATTATTTTCAATTATTTCTCTACGGGATTTTGTTCCTTCAGTGTTTATTGTAACTGTTGGAAGTCCATTCGCCATTGCCTCTAAAAGAGAAAAACCAAATGTATCAACTGAGCCTGGATAAAGAAATAAATCTGAATTTTTTAAAAGTTCAAAAACTTCTTTTTGAGGAAGAAGATTATAAATTTTTATTTTGGAATATTTTTGTTTTAAATTTTCTGGGACGCTTGAAATAACGATTCCTTCAATTCCATGTTTTTTTCTTAATTGCTCTAGGGCTTCAAGAGCAATCAAACCCCCTTTAATATCAAAATATCTTGCAACAAAAATAATCTTTAACTTTTTATTTTTAGGTTTTTTTAAATTTTTTACCTCTGGAATAGCAGGATAAACTACTTCAATCTTTTTTTCAATTTCTGGGAAATATTTTAAGATATCTTTTTTTGTATTTTCCGTCCATGGAATAATCTTCTTACAATTTTCTTTTAAAAGAATCTTTCTTACTTTCTCTTGACATCTCTTAGAATGAGGATTTGATAAACTCATGGACCACCAGCTTTCCATATCTGCAACCCATGGCTTATCTGTATTTTTACTTAATGAATGTGCACAATGAATTAAATCATAATCTCCTTTTGGGCTCAGATGTGCATTAGGAATTGAAAGATTTAGTATTTTTGTAAATCTTCGGATATTTCTCTTCAAGAAATTTGAAAACCAAAAAAAATTCTTGTTTGTTATAACTCCTTTTTGTTTTTCTGCATTTTGATAAACAATTCCAACTGGTGGAGAATTAATTAAATATTTATAATAAGGGCTGTCTGGAAATTTCCAAGGATATTGAAGATACACTTTAATTTGTTTTTTAGCCATAACCTAATAATTTGAACAATCTTTATAAATAATATTCTTTTTTAGATTGTTATGAACTTTAAGGAAATTTTTGAGCACCGATTAAGAGATATAGATTCTGTATTAAGATCAAACGAAAAAACAAAACTGTTAAAACATATCTTATTCAGAACTGTTTATAAAATACTAAAAAAAGATGAAAAATTACTAAGAAAGAAAATTCCTTCTTCTTTTTCAAGATTAAATTCTTTTAATTTTTATTCTCGACCTGAAACACTTGACTTTTTATTTTATTCTAAATATTATGAACCTGAAACAACAAAATATTTACTTAAAAAATCTGGAGATTTTTTCTTAGATATAGGTTCACATATTGGAAGATTTGCAGTTTTAGGTTCAAAGAATTTTAAAAAAATTATAGCATTTGAAGCAAACCCAAAAAACTATGATTCTTTAATAAAAAATTTAAAATTAAACGAAATAAAAAATGTTGATGCAGTTAACTTTGCAGTCTCAAATAAGGAAAAAGAATTATTTTTAGAAATGCCTGAACTTAATACGGGGGCAACAAAAATTTCTGAAAATGGAACAATTAAAACAAAGTCTATTGTTTTAGATAAATTCTTGAAAAAAGAAAAAATAAATCCGAAAGACGTTAAAATAGTTTTAATTGATGTTGAAGGCCATGAAGAAGAAGTTTTGAAAGGAGCAACAAAATTTTTGAAAGAAACTAATTCGGAATTAATTATAGAATGTTTTAACCTTCCTAAAATTGAAGAAACTCTTGACAAATTTGGGTACAAAAAAATAAAATGTTTTGATTTTTATAATTATTTATTCATTAAGGAAAAATAAGGTCACTTTAACAATTCCTCCACGACTTTTTTACTGACTCCACGTTTTCCATAGGGGTTTTTGAAGGACTTGATTTTTATTCCTTTTTCAAGTTTTTCGACAATTTCTTTTCCTTTTTTTACATCCATTGTCATGAAGTTTAATCCAGTTGTGAGGCCTTCTTGACGTTCTGTTCTGTTTCTTAAAATAAGGCAAGGCTTTTTGAAAACAAGGCTTTCTTCTTGGATACTTCCTCCGTCGGCAATTAGATATTTGCAATTAGCTAAAAGAAAAATAAATTCTTCATAACTTTTTAACGAAACAATTTTTATTTTATTTTTATCAATTTTTTCAAAGAGCCCATATTTTTCTAAGTAGTACTTTGTGTTGTCGTGAAGTGGCCAAATTCCAACCGACTTAATTGAATTAATTATTTCAATAATTTTAGCTAAATTTTTTGGACTTTTCAAGTGTTCATGTCTGTGAATATTAATTAAAACGTATGGAACTTTTTCTTTTTTGAATTTCTTTTTATTTTTTTCATAAGTTAATTGTGAAGAATCAAGAACAGTATTTCCAACTTTCAAAACTTTTTTATTTTTGTATTTACTTAAATTTTTTTGAGTTAAATCTGAAACTGCAAACAAAACATCTGAAAAAATACTACTTATTCTTCTTGAAATTTCTTCAGGGAAAGGCTCCATTAATGAACCACTTCTCAAGCCCGCTTCTAAATGAACTGTTTTCCATTTTTTTCCAAATGGATTAAATGCTCGAGAACTTCCCATTGAAGCGACTGCTGTTGACATTGTGTCTCCATGATAAATTACGTATTTAGGATTTAATTTTTTGATCGTTCTTTTTATTTTTGGAAGCATAGAAAAACACCAAACAATTGAAGAGTTATTTATTTTTGAAAAGAATTTTGTTGAGATTTCTGGTTCTTTACTAAGAATAAAGTCTGGCCTTTTTACTCCAAAACTTTCTGAAGAATCTCCCAAGGGGTGTTGCCCCGTGTGAATAAACCAGTAGTCCAAACCTTTTTTTTGGAGTTCAAGCATTACAGGTAAACACTTAATTAATTCTGCCTTTGTTCCAATAACGATTGCAATTTTAGAATGCTTTTTCATCTTAATATGTTAAGAAAATTCAAGTTTAAAAGAATTGTCAATCTAAGAAAAAGTGTTAAAGCCCTTTGTAAATATTCTTTCTGTGTCCAAGTTCAACAACAATGATTATGAGCTTATCCTGTTTTATATCTAAAATTATTCTATAATCTCCAATTCTTAATCTGTAAAAAGTTGTTCCTTGGAGCCTTTTTAGATTGTATGAAAAAGGCCTAATTTTTATTCTTTCAAAAACAGAACCTATTCTTTCCTTAAGATCCTTGTTTAATTTATCAAATTGCTTTTTTGCCTTGGGAGAAAGTATAATTTCATACATCTAATTTTAACTCCTTTTTAACATCTTCCCATCTACGCATATTCTTTAACCCATTTTTTCTTACTTCTTCTTCATACTCCTTAAGATTTCTTTTTGTTTCATCTGAAAGCTCCATTCTGTCTTCAATTAAATCCCAAATTATTTCTTCGTAACTCTCTTTAGCATGAATTTTCATCTTTCTTAATTTATTTACTAATTCCTTACTTATTTGAATTGTTGTATCCATATCCACTATATAACTTACTATAGTATAAAAATCTTTTGGAAGAAAGAATTTTGATAAAATTTAAGTTTACTTTGTGAAAGTAAGGTTGTCAAACGCCCCGTAATCTCCAGATGGACTTAAGAATTCACTTCTACCAATTATGTTTGGCATCGCTGAATAATTTATTTTGTAAATTTTTATTGGTCCTCTGAAACCGCCATAATAAAAATTGAAGGGATAAGCTCCTTCTTGGTCTGCTAAAGTAAGTTCTGGGTATAAATTGTTTGGGTCTCCCATTAAATACAACTGTGCAACAAGACTGTTCATTGTTTTGTCTGAAAAGTACATTCCTGCTCCATCGACGTCAAACTTCTGACCTTGCACTCCAGGATATAAATAAACTGTTGCATTTACTCCAGTCTTAAAGTCCATTAAGCCAGTTCCTGGGAAATACAAATACCTTATTGGTGCTTGATACTGTTGATTGTTATAAACATAAATTCCAATTGGTTGAGAAAATGTTTGGTTATTTCTTTGAACTGCAAAAGCGTAAAGTCCTGCATTTCCTTTTGGAAGTAAAACCTTTTTACCATTACTCGTTAAAATTAAATCTGAATCCAAACCAAATCCTCCCCTATAAACTCTTGTTGTTCCATTTATTGTTTCTTGGGTTTCTTTTGGGTCTGAAACAAAAGTAGGTAAGTATGAAGCTCTGTCTGAAGTGTTAGCCGCGTCACCAATTGAAGAATATGCTGAATATTTTCCAATGTCAGTTGGGTCAATTAATAAATAAGTTACATTATGTGCTTTCATGAAGCTTTTTGCAGTATCTGGGTATGGAGTTGTTAAGACATATCTAGCCATCAAGTGATCCCAATATGCATTTGTGTTTCCTCCGTCTAAAACCGTCGTTCTTTCCCCTTCAGTTTGCAAGATGTAACCATAATCCCACCAGTGAAGGAAAACGCTGTCAGTTGAAGTATTAGTTCTCACCCAATTCATTGCATTTTGCCAATAAGTGTCCATTAATGGACCAGTATTTTGAGCTTGAACATTTGAAATATAAAAGTTTCCTGGAGTCCCAGTAAAAGGATTTCCAAATAAAGAAAGGAATGCTAAAATTAATGCAAGAACTGCAAGAGCTCCAAAAATGAATTTTCTTCCGTCGGTTTTTGATTTTTTAAAGTAGACAATTGATTTTATAATTAAATATGAAGCAATAAAAGCAATAAAAGGAACAACTAAAAAGATTGTTCTTTGTGCAGCACGAACTGTAATAAGCATTACAACCATCCAAGCAAATGCAAAAATTAAATTTGTATTTATTTTGTCTTTATAGTTAAAGTAAAGGTAAATTAAACTTCCTGCAAGTGCCAAAAGTCCTCCAAAATAAATTAACTGACTTATGAAATTTACTCCATTCAATGTTGAAGTTGAAGAATATCTACTAAATAAAATTCCTATTATTGAAATAACTCCAATTAAAGCCAGATAAGTTTTGTGTTTTACTGAATTTATCCCTTTTACAAGTTCAACCCACAAAAAGCAAATTCCAATTAAAAAAAGCCAAAAGAAACTCATTCCAATCTGTCCTTGGAAATCTGTCAAATAAGGTTGAGCGTAATAAGCAACAGTTAAACCAACTCTTCCTTCTCCTAAGGGATGAATTAAAGAAGAATAAATTCTCCCAATTAAATCAAAGCCCCCTTTTCCTAAAATGAAAAGAAAAATAATTCCAAGAACAACTGTTGTTCCTGCTGAAATTAAAATTTTATATTTTGAGTGTTTTACTTGTTTTACTCTTTCAAATAAATAATCGATTAATGCAAACAAAAAGACTGCTGGAACAAGAGCTCCAGTCGGACTAAAGAAAAGGTTGTAAATATTCATCGGCGAAAAGTGGACTAAAAGAGTGAACAATCCAGAAAAAAGTATCCATGTAAAATAGAAAATTAAAAACTTTTCTTTTAATTTTTTGTCTTCTTTTACATTAAACAAGTAATACAAAAGCATTGAAATAGGCAAAATTAAGAAAATGAAATTAATTGTTCCTCCCCACGCTGCAAAAGAAAATGCAATTAAAAGCCCGGTTAAAAGTCCCCAAATAACTGATTCCTTAATTCCTTTACTGAATTTTTTTAAACCTAAAATGAAAACTAAAAAAACTGCGAACAAAAACATAATTCCTAAAGCCTCGTGACCAGAAACTCCTGAAACTGTTCTAAATAAAAATGCTGGCGAATAAGCCAGGAAAAAACTTCCAATTACTGAAGCGGTTTTTGATTCAGTTAAAAAGAAAAGCAAAAAGAAGAAAATAATTAATGCAAGTAAAAATCCCCAAGCAGGATAAACTGTGTCAACAAAACGTAAAGTTATGTTTTCATTAAAGGAGTGAAGAAGTTTGTAAGCCCCAGTAATTGTGTAAATAATTAGGTCATGACTGTAAGTTAAATTTAAGCCAGGGTTTCTCATCGTGTCAATTCCATTAAGATTTCCCGTTGAAAGTAAGTGACCTTCAAGCCTTAACCAATAAAGAGCATCTGGGTCTGAAAGAGTATAGTTTCCTGTTGTATGGTCCACCAAATTTGGAAGATTTGAAAGCCTCATTCCAACTGAGAGAACTGCGATTAATACAAAAAGAACAATTACAATTCCCCACTGAACTTTTTTATTTTTAAGGAAATTAAAATTAAAGTTTAACTTAATTGTTTCCTCTGAATCGTTTTCGCTCATTTTATTTACGAGGTTTAAACCTTTTTTAAATCTTATTCATATTGAATCTCTTAAGTTTTTTGAAGGAAAAAATAAACTAGAAATATTTTAACTTTTTATTTCTCAGGTAGTCAAAAATTATTGAAACCTTCTCGAGTCTTCCCATGTCTTTAATTGAATAAATCCAATCAAAAAAAAGATGAAAAAACATTCCTGCACCAACAAAATAAAAATAATAATTTAGAAAATAACCTAAAATGACAAAGAAAATTACTCCTTCTATTCCGTGAAAACATAAAAAGCTTAAAAAATATTTTTTTCTTTCTTTGAATTGAACTTTTGAAAATCTTTTTCCTTTTTCTTTAAACCAAAAGTATGAATTTTTTAGACTAAAATCTTTTTTCTTGAAAGCATAATAAATGTAATGATCAAAATCAATTAAGAAACTTGAAAAGAAAAAAATTACTAATCCTAGAAGAGGAATTTTTGGAAAAACAAAATAAAAAATTATTGAAAAAATAAATCCTGTTAAAATGTGAAATTTTGGAAGCATCTTACTCTTCTTTTCTGAATCTCTTTAGAAGTTCACCGAATGCTGGACGAGTAATGAAAACTCCAACTGAAATACCAATTATTGTTGTGATTGCAAATCCTTTAAGGAGTCCAGCTCCAGCCCACATAAGAGGAAGAAGTGAAACTAAAGTTGTGAAGTATGCTCCTAAAATAATTGTGAAAGCTCTCTTAAGTTTTTGTTTGATGTTTAAAGTTAGTTTACTTCCAGTTTCATCCATTAAAACAACTAAGTCATCCACCCCGGTACCAATCGTCGCTAAAATTCCTGCAATTGAAGGTAAATCTAAATTCCAATTAATAAATGCTGAAATTCCTAAAATAATTACTACTTCAGAAACTGTTGTTAAAAGTAAAGCTAAAGAAGCTTTCCATCTTTTATAACGAACGAAAAGAATAATTGCAACACTTAAAATTGCGACAAGACCTGCAAGTAAAATATATTTCACAAACTCTTCACCCAAAAGAGGAGAAATTGTGTCTAACTTTACAATCTCTAATTTATATGGAAGACTTCCTGTCATAAGAATTGTTTGAAGTTTTTTCATTTGTGCTTTAGCGTCAATTAAAGCTTCGTCTTGAGTGTTTCCACTTCCTGAACCTGAAATTTGAATTTGAGTCGTAACTCTTCCCTTAAGACCTTCACTAATTGCAAGACTGTCAACAGGATTGTCATCTAAAAACAAATCTAACTTTTCAGATAAATAACCTTGGTTACTTGGGTCAGAAGTCAAATTTGCCGTCGCGTCAGCTGACCTTTGTGCTGCAGCTCCACTTAAAACAATGTCAAAAGCAAATGTACAAGTGTAACCAGAGGAACTTGGACTACATCCTTCAATTCTTGCACTTTGTGCGTCACGTCCAACTGAAGCAATGTCTCTAGCTCCTCCTTCAAAAACAGTTAAATTTCCTATTTTGGCCTCGAACTTTCCTTGTTTAGAAATTAAATCTCTTAAGTCCTTAGGAGTTGCTCCTGCAATTTCAATTAACATATAATTATTTCCAGCAAGGTCACTTACTGGAGAAACTTTCAAATCAGTTAATCCAAAAGCGTTAAGTCTGTTTTGAGTAATAGAAACTAAATCACTTAATTCACTTTGACTTAAACTCTTGTTTTCCGCTTTAATTAAAGCCCTTGCTCCTCCTGCAAGATCAAGACCTAATTTAATATTCGTTTTCGGTATATCTGCGACAGTTAAGTCTGGAGTTTCATTTCCGTAATAAGTATACTCTCCATTACTTGTACCCAAAATTAATTTTGTTTCAACCCCTGTGATAAATTTCCCTGAAAGAGCAGCTGTGTACTCTTGAAGATTTGAAATTGATTTTCCGTCAACGGAATTAATTGTTTGCCCTTGTTTTAAACCTTGATCAAACAAAGTTGAATTTTGGCCAATACTTGTCACAACAACTCCTGAATCTAAAAATTTTGGAGGAAGTCCAAAAATAAAAACCAATGAAAAGACTAAAGCAATAATTAATAGCCAAATTTTAAAACCTAATTTCATTCTCCAGCCTCCCTATGAACTTTGTGTTCCTTGTGTTCAACATACCACTTCAATAGCGAAACATTTGTTATCCAAGTGTTTACCATATCAAAAAATAAACCGATAACTAAAATTGTGAAAATTTGTGCAAGAACAATTGAAAAAGATTGGACAATAAACAAAGCTGCAAGAATTGCAAAGAACGACGTCAAAGTCATTGTTAAGCCTGTTTTTAATGCTCCCAAAATTCTTGTGTTTAAGGAGTCTTCATCTCTCTTTAAAACTCTTGTTGTAAGAAGAATGTCTGTATCTACTGA
>CAZONG010000006.1:0-18277 GCA_964581315.1 Candidatus Woesearchaeota archaeon
CAATTCAGCTTTTGATTCCTTTAACCAGATATTAAAGTCGTGAAGCCTTGGCTTTAAAATTCTTTTAACAATTTGATTCAAATCTAATTTGTCTATATCTTCTTCAGAATTTACAACTAGAAAAGCGTCGATAAGAGTATTAAACCCTCCTTGTCCTAAAGCCATTGCTTTAATTGAAGAATTTCCTTTTTGTATATCTACTTTATCCATCCAAACTTGTTTCAAACTTAAAATTGCACTTGCCTTTTTTTCTGGATTTTTCAAATCTTCATATGCAACTAGACGAATTTTAAATTCTCTTAAGTCATAAATAATATTTAGAATACTTCTTAAAACAGTGTTAATGTCTCCTAAAAGTTTTGCTCCTTGTTGCTGCATCACCGACGTCCTTTGACCCATCTCTCCGAAGTGTTGGGAGCCTGGACTAGAAACAAAGTTGTCAATTAATTTTTCAGGTTTTAAACCCAAGTCATTCATCAAGTCAAGAATAAAAAAATAAATTGGTTCAAGAGTTTCAGTTGGAGAGTCATAAATAAGTTTGTGCTCTGCAAGTGACTTTGCTTTTGCACTTTTTGCAGCTTCGTAAATTCCTTCTTTTTCGACTAAAGATTCAAATTCTTTTAATTTTCTTTTGTGAGCTGGAGAACCTTCTGTTTCACCTGTGTCTAAATAATAATCAGGACTTACCGCCGCAATAATTTGAGGAATACTCACCACTTCTGCCATACTTTTTTTACGAGAAAGAGATTTAAAAAACATTCTAAATCCCAAGATAAATTTAAATAATTCAAATAATTAAGTTTTCTATGGCAATTTGGAAGAAAAATGAAAAATATGTTGACCTTTCTGAAAAAATGAGAAAACAGCAAGAGAGGGTTAATGATTTTAAGGAAACAATGGAAGAAAGTGCTTCTTCTAAACCAACAAGTCAAGAGGGTTCTAGTGGAGGGTTTTTTAGTTTTTTTGGAGGAGGAAGTTCTGCTTCAAGTGCAAGTTCTTCAGAAAACAGCTTAGAAAGTCCAGAAGAAAGAAGAAAAAAACTTACAAAAAGGTTAACTGACATGACAACAAAAATGGAAGACTTGGAAAACCAAATTTATCACTTAAAACAAAAAGTTGAAGTTCTTGAAAGAAAACAAAAAATTGGATATTGATTTTAAATAAATTAATAAATCTCCTTTTTCTTTTCTATTTATGATAAAAGACCTTGATGAAAAAATTCGTGCATATGCTTTGAAGAATGCTTTGCATTATGGAGGAAGGGCTAATCCGGGTTCAGTTCTTTCTTCATTGTTTAACGAAGGACTTGAAAAGTCAGAAGTGAAAACAGTTATGCCAAAAATTCAAAAAGTAATTCTTGAAATTTCTAGATTAAGTCTTGAAGAACAAAAAAAAGAGTTTGAAGGGTTTGAAAGAATTGTTTCTGAAAGAGATGTTAGAGTTGGTTTACCTGAACTCCCCAATTCTGAAAAAGGGGTTGTTATGCGTTTTGCTCCTGCACCTTCGGGAGGACTTCACGTAGGCCATGCAATTGCAAGTGTGATTTCTTACCTTTATGTAAAAAAATACGGGGGGAAATTTTACATTAGAATTGAAGACACCAATCCAGAAAAAACAGACAAAAAAGCTTATGAAATGATTAAGGAAGACTGTAATTGGCTTTTTCCGGATGAAAAAGAATATGTAATTCAATCTGAAAGAATGAAAATTTATTACAAGTATGTTGAAAAATTGATAAATTTGGAAAGTGCATACGTTTGTGAATGTTCTCCAGATGAATTTAAAAAATTCTCTGCAGAAAAAAAAGAATGCCCTTGTAGAAAAAAAACTAAAGAAGAAAATTTGAAAGATTGGAAAAAAATGCTTGATAAAAAAGGTTTTAGCGAAGGACAAGCAGTTTTAAGGTTTAAGACTCCAGAAAAAGAAAAAGGAATGCAAAATCCTAATCCTGCAATGAGAGACTTTCCTTTAGCTAGAATTAATTTGAAAGAACACCCCTTGCAAGGAAAAAAATATCGGGTTTGGCCACTTATGAATCTTGCTGTTCCAGTTGATGACATTGAATTAAAAATGACCCACATAATAAGAGGAAAGGATCACATGGATAATTCTAAAAGACAAAAAATGTTTTATGAGGTTCTTGGAAAAGAAAAAAAATTCCCTTGGGTATTCTTTATGGGAAGAATAAAATTTTCTGACATGAAACTTGGAAAAAGATTTATCAAGTCTTCAATTGAATCTGGAGAATTTTCGGGGTGGGATGACGAGAAACTTCCGACACTTTCTTCATTAAGAAAAAGAGGATACAATCCAAAGGCCTTTTATGGCTTTTCTGAACAAAGAGGCCTCACTAGTGTCGACAAAGTAATTAGTTCAAAAGATTTATTTAAAATTCTTGATAGTTTCAATAAATAGAAAAACCCTCGGAGAACAATAACCTTTTTATACTAGTTTTTTATTATTAATTAATAGCAGTGATGCTAAAAAGATATAATTTACAAGGAGGTGAAATGATGATAAATAGAAAAGGATTGTCTACTGTTGTTACAACATTAATTATTGTACTCTTAGTTCTTGCTGCAATTGGACTCATTTGGGGACCAATCAGAAACCTTTTAACAAGTAGTACAAATTCACTTGATCAAACAAGATGCCTTAGTGTTGACATTAGTGCAAAAAGGGTTGTCTATGCCAACTCACTTAATGAGTCTTATAATGTTACATTAGCTCGAGTTGGAGGAGATGGAATTTTTGAAGCAAAATTGACCTTTTTTGATGCACAGGGAAATACTGATGGAGCACATGATGCAGTTATAGGAACTACTATTGCTGAATTTAGCCCTGCAGATACAAAGACGGTTGGACCAATAAATGCAACTGCAAATGCAACAAAAGTTGAAGTTATTCCTACATACACTGATGCAGATGGAAAACAACAAATTTGTACAACAAAGTCAACTTATGAGTTTACACTTCCATAAATTTATTTTATTTTTTTAATTTTATTTTTATTTAAAAAAACCTGAGGAAAACAATGAGGGTTAAAATTAGTTAGAACTTGTTATTACGTAAACGTCATCGTTTACTCTTACACGTGGAAGTAGAATCCCTACTTCTTCACCTTTAACTGCTTTTTCCACTGAAGAATTGTTTATTTCAAGTCGTTTGACTTTTATTCTTTCAATTCCAGTTGTGACCCCAATAATATTAATTTCATCTCCAACTTTAACTTCTCCAGTTGACAAAAGAACAGTTCCAACTTTTGACTTTGGATAATAATGAGTCACTTTTCCGATAAATTTCTTTTTTGTTGTTGCAGCAGAATTTTCTACTTTTGAAAAATCGTCATTTGTTGGAACACCTAAATAAAATCCAGAAGAAAAACCCCTGTTGTAAACTTTTTCAAGTTCTTTAAGGCCTTCTTCAATCTCTTTTTTTGTTAAATCTTTATCTAATGCTTTTCTATAAATTCTAACTACAGTGTCAACGTAACGGGCATCTCTATTTCTTCCTTCAATTTTGAATGAGACAATTCCTGCTTCCTTTAACTTGTCCATAAATGGAAGAGCACACAAATCTTTAGCGGACATGACTGTACTTCTGTCTATTTTCAATTCTCGTCCCTCTTCATCTGTAATTTTGTAGCTTCTTCTGCAAACTTGAGTGCACATTCCTCTATTTGCTGAACGCCCAAACAAATCTTGAGACATAAAGCACCTTCCTGAAACTGCAACACACATTGCACCATGAATAAAACACTCGACTGGAACAATTTTTGAAATTTCTTTAATTTGTTCTAAATTTAATTCTCTAGCAAGAACAACTCTTTCTGCTCCCAAACTTTTATAAAACTTTGCTGCTTCTGAATTTGAAACTGAAGCTTGAGTTGAAATGTGGAAGGGGATTTTTAGTTTTCGACATAAATTTATTACGGACAAATCCCAACAAATAATTGCATCAACTTTCCCTTTAACTTTTTTCAGAACTTCTTCAACTTTTTTTATCTCCTCATTATAAATTACTACATTCATTGTAAGATATTTTTTTACCTTTTTTCCACAAATTTCATTTATTTTTTTAAAGTCTTCAATTGTGAAATTTTTAGCATTGTCTCTCATTGAAAATTCCTTTAATCCGAAGTAAACTGCATCAGCTCCAGCTTTAACAGCTGTAGTTAAAGTTGAAAAATCTCCTGCTGGGGCTAAAAGTTCAAAATTGTTTTTCATAAAAAATAGAGAAAGGGGAAGTTTTTAAGATTTCTTCTTTAATTTAGGAGAACCTTTTTTCCACTTTTCAAAAGTTAGAGTATTTCCTTTAAACCCAATTCTTGAAAAGACGAAAATGTAAAGAATTGGAAGAAGTCCAAAAGAACCTGCTATTGCAAAAACTATTGAAAGATAACCAACCAATTGAACAATAAAAAGTAAAACAAACCAAATCATATGTCCTTTTTTTGCCGCTTTCCACATTGCGAAAAGTTCCCAAGTAATTCCCCAAACTAATAAAACCCATGGTACCACCAACTGGAAGGTCTGACTTGAAAACAATTGTTCAAACATTTTCTTCTTAAGTTATTCTCTTTTAAAAAGATTGTGAATTAAAAATCCTAAAAAAAACTTGAAAAAAATATTTTCATTTGAAAATAGTTAAGAAAGTTTAAATAAGAAAAAAGTTTTGATGAGTTTGTCTTATACCGATTGTGGTAAGAATAAAAAGGAGATGATACAATATCTTGTATTAAATAAAAAATATGAACTGCCCGTTTTGTAACAGTACAAGATTCAAGGTCACAAACAAAAGAGACTCTCCTGAGGGGATAAGACGAAGAAGAGAATGCTTAAAGTGTTCAAAAAGATTTACCACATACGAAAAAATCGCAGAGTCTGACTTTTATGTAATAAAAAAGGATGGCTCAAGAGAAAAGTTTGACAGTTCAAAATTAATAAAAGGCCTTGACAAGGCTTTTGAAAAAAGACCCGTTTCACATGACAAAATAAACAAAATTGTTTTTGAAATTGAGGAACAAATAAGAAAAAAAGGAAAAAACGAAATAAAAAGTAAAATGATTGGAGAAATTATGATGAAAAAAATAAAAAAATTGGATAAAGTTGCGTACGTTCGTTTTGCTTCAGTTTATCGAGACTTTAAAGATATTAAGGACTTCGAGGAGGAATTAAAAGAATTATAAAATGGTTAGAAAAAAAATTAATAAAGGAACTATTCAAAAAGAAATAGAAAGAATTAACTCATCAAGGGAGGTTGATAAATTAGATTTTAGTAATAATCTTGCGATTTATATTGGAGGAATTGTAATAATTTTTTCAATAATTGGTGCGATTTCGAAAGCATTTAATATTATAGATATTGAATATTTTATAGATTTTATTTTCTTTTTAGTTTGGAGTTTTATTACATATAATAAAAACAAAAAAATAAAAGAAGATTTTAATAGAAAATTATTAATGGCCGATAGGAGGTATTTATTACTTGGCATGGATATAAATAAATTAAATGAAGAGAGAAAATCTATCACAAAGTTAGATTTTGACAAATTTTATAAAAAATAAAGATGGAAAACGAACTAGAAAACAATTTAAGAAAATTGACTAAACTTAATTTAAGTTTGAATCAATTAAAAGTTATTAAAGACAAATATTTGAAAGATTCTCCAACAATTGAAGATTGGCTTAGAAAAGTTTGTCACAATATCTCACTTTCTGAAATTTTACATTCAAAAGAAGTTTCTCAAGAAGAAATTTTTAAGGGGGTTAATTGTGAAGTTAAAGAAAGTGAATACAAAGGGAAAAAAGTTAGAATGCAACTTCTTCATAAAAACTTGGAAGACCACAACAAAAGGATAAAAAATTTTCAAGTTTTTATCAAAAACCTTGAAGAGATTAATAAAAAAAATCCTGAATTAACAAAAAAAACTGAAGAAGAATTTTATGAACTTTTATCTAGTTTTAAATTTCTTCCAAATTCTCCAACCTTAATGAATGCAGGACGAGATTTACAACAATTAAGTGCTTGTTATGTTCTCCCTGTCGGAGATTCAATTGAAGAAATTTATGAATCAGTAAAAAACATGGCTGTAATTCATAAAAGTGGGGGCGGAACAGGTTTTTCATTTTCAAACCTTAGACCAAACAATGACGCTGTTCTTTCAACAAAAGGGATTTCCTCTGGACCACTTTCATTTATGCAAATTTTTGACAAATCAACTGAAGTTGTTAAACAAGGGGGAACTAGAAGAGGAGCAAATATGGGAATACTTCATTACACCCACCCAGATATTTTAGGTTTTATTGATATGAAAAAAACTCCTGGAGTTATGGAAAACTTTAATGTTTCAGTCACTATCGACGACAAATTTATGAATGCCGTAAAAAATAATCAAGAATATGAATTGATAAATCCAAGAGATGGAAAAGCTACAGGAAAACTTAACGCAAAAGAAGTTTGGAAAAAATTAGTTAATGGTGCTTGGGAATCTGGAGACCCAGGAATAATTATGATTGACAGAATTAACAACACTGGAAGTAATGCAACACCTCACCTTGGCCAAATTGAGTCTACAAATCCTTGTGGAGAACAACCTCTTCTTCCTTATGAACCTTGTAACCTTGGCTCACTAAATCTTTCAAAATTTGTAAAGGAAGATGGAAGCAATTTTGATTATGAAATGTTAAAGAAAGCGGTTGAAACTTCAACACATTTTTTGGATAATGTTATTGATATCAATTGTTACCCAATTTCAAAAATTGAAGAAACTGCAAAAAAAACAAGAAGAATTGGTCTAGGGGTTATGGGTTGGGCGGAGTCATTAGTAATGTTAGGGATTCCTTACAATTCTCCAAAGGCAATTGAAAAAGCAAAAGAAGTTATGAAATTAATAAATGAAACTTGCTTAGAATATTCTGAAAAACTTGGTGAAGAAAGAGGAGTTTTCCCGGCTTTTGAAGGAAGTATTTATGACAAAGAAAGTAAATTTTTCCGGGGAGTTGAACATTTCCCACGACACTCAGCAAGAACAACCATTGCACCAACAGGAACAATTGGAATTGCAGCTGGGCTTCAAGGTGCAGGAATTGAACCTTTTTTTGCTGTCGTTTACACTCGTTACAACGCTGCGGGAATTGATGCATTAAAGAAAGGTGAAAAACCAAAAGAGCAAGATACTTTTTTTGAAGTGAATCCTTTATTTGAAAAAATTGCAGAAAAAAATAATTATTTTGGTTTGAAAAGAGAAGAGCTTTTTATGAAAATTAACGACAACCATAAGGCATTAGTTGGAATTAAAGAAATTCCTGTTGAAATTCAAAATTTGTTTTTGACCTCTCACGACTTGAAGCCAAAGGAGCACGTTTTGATGCAATGTGCATTTCAGGAATACACTGATAATGCGGTTTCAAAAACAGTTAATTTGAAAAATGATGCAACTCCAGACGACGTCGAAGAAGTCTATATGCTTGCTTATGACCATGGAGCCAAAGGTGTTACAATTTACCGAGATGGAAGTAAACAATTCCAAATTTTAAATATAAGTGATAAAAAGAAAGAAGAAAAAAAGGAAATCAAAAAAGATTTACCTGAGTTTGCTGATTACTATTTAATTGAAACAGGTCAAGGTCCAATACACATCCATATTAATTACAATGAAGAAAGAATTTCCAAGATTTTTGCAAACTTGTCTCCAATTGGAACTGAAATTTCTGGAATGGCAACTTCACTTGCAATTGTTATTTCAAAATATCTTGAGCTTGGCGGAGACCCCGTAAGACTCTTAAAACACTTGAACTCAATTAAATCTGAAAAACCTTATGGGTTTGGAAAAAATAGAGTTGATTCCCTTCCACACGCGTTTTCGATTGCAATAAGAAAGCATTTAATTAAAACTGGGAAACTTAAACCATTAGAAAACGGAAATGGTTACTCTAACGGAAATGGTGAAGTTGCAAAATTAGAAATTGATAGAGATGTAAAAAATCTTTACTGTTCAAAATGCTTTAGTTCGAATGTTGGAATGGTCTCTGGATGTAGCGAACCCACTTGTTTTGACTGTGGTTACAGTAAATGTAGTTAAGAAGAACAATTCTTATAAAGAGGAAATATGTGAATCCTGCATGTGGCCAGAAAAAGATATTGAAACTTACTTGAAAACAAGAACAAAGTATGAAATTCTTGAAAATGAATATTTACTTAAGGGGATTGATGAAAATCAACCTGATGAAAGGGGAAAATTTTTGCAAGATAAATATGGAAATTTAATTTTAAGTAATTTCAAAGATGATTTTGAAGCGAGAAAATATTTTTTTACTTTGACAAAAAAGAAAGGACTTGCCTTTGCACTTAATGAACTTGAAAAAATTGTTTCTGAAAATACAGAAAAAAAGTTAGAAAAAACACTTCAAGAAAATTAAATAAATTTATTTAAATGAGAACAAACTTAAAAGTAAAATGGAAGAAAGATTTGTTAAATTATTCGAGAGGATTGGATCAAAAGGAGACCCAAAAAAAGAGTTTAATAGATTAAAAAAATTGTATTCTAGGCCAAAAAGATTTTACCATACCTTGGAAGGGCACATAAATGATTGTCTTGGGGAATTTGATTTGGTAAAAAGTCAAATCTTTGATAAAAATGAAGTTGAATTTGCTATTTGGTATCATGATGCAATTTATGATTCTAAGAGTAATAATAATGAAGAAAAATCTGCAGAAATCGCCTATAATGTGTGTATTTCATGCGGACTTTCAAGCAAATTTTCACAAAACGTGAAAGATTTAATTTTAATTACTAAACACACTAATTCTCCAAAAAATATTAATCAAAAATACATAATTGATATTGATTTATCTTCATTGGGAAAATCTTTAGAAGAATTTAACCTAAATTATGAAAACATTAGAAAAGAATATTCGTGGGTCCCAGAGAAACAATTCAAAGAGGGAAGAATTAAAATTCTTTCTGGTTTCTTGAAAAGACAAAACATTTATTTTACTTCCTCCTTTAGAGAAAGATATGAATTAAATGCTCAAAAAAATCTTAAAGATTCAATAGAACAAACTTAAAAGTAAAATGGCTGTTGAAAAATCAAAATTAGGTTTAGTGCATATTTATACTGGAGAAGGAAAGGGAAAAACTTCTGCTGGAATGGGTTTAATTGTTCGTGCACTCGGTCGAGGACTTAAAGTTAAAATTATTCAATTGTTTAAAAGAGACACTGGAGAACAATTTTTCTTTGAAAATTCTGGGATTAAATATTTACAATTTAAACCTCTTCACCCTTATTTTAAAAATTATGACCCAACGCAAATTGAAAGCCTTAAAAAAGAATTTTCAGAATTTTGGGAAGAAGCATTAAGAGATATTGATGAATATGATTTGATTTTAATTGATGAACTTGGTCCTGGATTAAATTGGAAAGTAATTTCTGAAGAACTTGTTTTTGATTTAATTGAAAACAAACCAAGAAATACTGAATTAGTTTTTACTGGAAGAGATTTTCCAGAATCAGTAAAAGAAAAAGTTGACTATGTTTCTGAAATAAAAAAAATTAAACACCCCTATGACAAAGGAATTCTTGCTCGAGAAGGAGTTGAATATTAATGATACCAGTAATACTTATGATTCTTGATTTACTTGCCTTGACTTCTCTAACTCTTGTTCAATTTAAAATTAATTTTGCATTTCAATTTTTAATTATGTCCGCGATTTATCTAATTGCTAAAGGATTTATGTTTAGAGATGTAATGAGTATCATTGATTTATTGTGTGGGGTATACCTTTTGATTGCGTTCCTTTTTGGAATTTCTTCATTTATTTACTGGATAATTCTTGGATGGTTTTTATATAAATTATTTTTTGTAGTGTTATTTAATGCTATGAATTTTGGTTAAAAATGATAATTGGGATTACTGGAACACTTTGTGCAGGTAAGGGGACAATTGTTGAATTTTTAAAATCTAAAGGATTTAAACATTATTCTGTAAGAGATTTACTTATTGAAGAAATTAAAAAAAGAGATTTACATATTAACAGAGATTCGATGGTTTTAGTAGGAAATTACCTAAGAGAAAAGAATTCCTCAAGTTATATAGCTGAAAAACTTTATGAGATAGCAAAAGAAAATGGGGGAGATGCAATAATAGAAAGTCTTCGTGCAGTAGGAGAAATTGAATCTTTAAGAAAAAAAGGAAATTTTTATCTTTTTAGTGTTGACGCTCCAATAGAAATTAGATATAAAAGGGCCAAATCAAGAAACTTATCCGAATCTGATTTAGTTAGTTTTGAAAAATTTGTCTCTGATGAAGAAAAAGAAATGAATAATCTTGACCCGACAAAACAAAATATTTCTGAATGTATGAAACTTTCAGATTTTCATTTTGTAAATAATGGAACTATTGAGGAACTTTACCAAGAAGTTGAGGAAATTCTAAATAAAATTATTTCTTCTGGAATTAAATCAAAAAAAATTATTTGGGATGACTATTTTATGTCGATGGCTTACTTAGTTGCAATGAAAAGTAAAGATGAAAGTACCCACATTGGTGCAGTTATCGTCGGAAAAAATAATGAAATTAAATCTACTGGATACAACAGTTTTGTTCGTGGACTTAATGACAACATTCCTGAAAGGCAAGAAAAACCTGAAAAATATTTTTGGTTTGAGCATGGAGAAAGAAATGCTATTTACAATGCAACATTAAATGGAACTTCTTTAAGTGGATGTAAAATTTATACAAATGGTATTCCCTGTATGGACTGCGCAAGAGGAATTATTCAAGCGGGAATCACAGAAGTTATCGTCGACAAAAAGTGGGATGACAAAAATCCAGAAATGTGGAGAGAACAAGCTAAAAGAAGTTTAGAAATGTTTAATGAAGTTGGAGTTAAAGTTAGATATTGGAACGGAGAAATTTTACCTATTGAAAAATTTATGCGTGGAGAGGTTATTTAATTAAAAACCGAAAAGTTTGTCTATGTGCACCTTCATCATTTCTTGCATTTCCTTAATTCCATTTTCTATATAAGGTATTAAAACATAATTTTTTGGATTCTCTTTAGCAAGTTCTAGATAACCTTGTCTTACTCTTTTGTGAAATTCTAATCCTGCAATAGACATTCTATTTTCATTCAATTCCTTTTCAAGGCCTTTTTCTGGATCAATATCAATTATAAATTCTAAATCAGGTTTATAACCAAAAGTAGAATTTATGTTTAAATATTTTATAAAATTTATATCCATTCCTCTACCATACCCTTGATAAGCAACCGAGGAGTCCCCAGACCTATCTTGTCCTAAAGAAATTCCTCCTTCTAATTTAGAGATTAACTTTTCCGAAAATAGTTGGCTCCTAGAAGCCTGAAAAAGATAAAGTTCAGTTAAGGGGTTCATTTTATTAAGTTTTTTGTTCAGTAAAAGTCCTCTAATTTCCTCCGAAATTTCTGTTCCTCCAGGTTCCCTCACTATTTCAAAAGGGATGTCTTTACCCACAAGGTACTTTCTTGTCCATTCAATATGGGTTGATTTTCCTCCTCCTTCTCCAGATTCAAAAACAATTAATTTCCCTCTTTCCATTTTAATAAAATATTTTCTTAATTTTTAAATTAATATTTCCTTTATAATATAGTATAGAGTTGTATTTTTGATAAGGATTGCTGGACAAAATTATGAAATTTATTCTGGTTCACCTGTTCCAAGCTCGACATACTTTGTCCATTGTGGAATTTGTTTTTCAAATGAATTGAAAGCTTGTCTCATGTGTTCATCATAACGGAAATGAACTCCTATTCCAGTCCTTAGTTCAAGAACATAAGTCATATGGGCGGCATCAGTATGCATTTCAAAGGGCGTTTGATCTCCAAGAAATAATAATGAAGCATAACTTTCAGGAGACTCACTTTTTGCTAATTCCGTCATAAGTTTTGACCTTTTCTCTTGCAGGTTTAAGTATTTCTCATTGAGACCAAGTTCTTTTATTGATTCGGCCATTTCGGGAGCCATATAAAATCCAACAGGAGCAAGAAGTGTGTCTTTTCGACAAGGTCTTTGTCTATTTATATCTCTTGCCTCTGCAATTGCCATATTATTCCAATAGGTAGAAACATGTATTTTTTCAGGATATCCTTTTGCAATGTCATACCTATTCTTTTTTCCAGCATAAGCTTTACTCAATCTTTCTTCAACCGATAAAGAAGAATCTATAATTCCTTCTTCAGGGGGCAACTGAGCACTTGTTACAACAATGTCTTCTAACTGAGAAGTATTAACTCCATTTCTTAGGATATAATCTACTCCACGCATAAAAAAATTATCCATATATTCTTTAGTCATTTCTGTTTTGTTAGAATGTTTCATAATGTGAGGAACAAAATCTGTTAGGGGCCCCCTTATATCATCTGACCAATCCCTT
Organism: Candidatus Woesearchaeota archaeon; assembly: GCA_964581315.1. Lineage (GTDB taxonomy): Archaea > Nanobdellota > Nanobdellia > Pacearchaeales > GW2011-AR1 > GW2011-AR1. The sequence continues at coordinate 12,415 of CAZONG010000006.1, forward strand.
AATTCATTTATTGGAGAACCAGAAAGATATTTCATAGTGTCTGCCCATTCCCTCCCTGTCATAATCAAACCAAAATTTGTTAGAGCTGCAAGTGGGAGAGTATATCTTGCTCGGTCAAACCCATAATTTCGCCTCATCCTATCTGCAACCGATTTTTTTACCCCTTGGGGTATCTTTGCAACATTGGGATTTTTTGTTATTTTTTTATCAAGGTCATCACGAACAAATTCACTAATTTCGAAACCTTCAAGCATAATTTCATACCACTTTTCATGAAATCTCTTTGGAACATTCAAAGTTGAAGGATTGGCTAACCCTTCTGATTCAAATTCACAATACCGAGTACTTGTTTCTTGTCCATCTTGCTTTGACTGAAGAAAAAAACTCATGTAAGGAGTGAGCATTGAAATTTTATCCACCCCAATACCAATACTTCCTGTCAATCCACCAATACTTGCATGACCGTAATCTATAAATTTTAAAATTCTCTCAACCATTTCCGAGGAATTATTAAAATCAAGTTTTGAAACATCTTCAAGAATTTTTTCCATGCCATCTCCAGTACGACTAAATCTTGCAAAAAGTGCAGCCATAACCTCTGGTTCTAATTTTTTGCCTTTCAAACTTTCTTCTAAAAATTCTGGTTTGAAAAAATATGAATTTGGCATCTTAAAAAAAATAAGACTTGTACTGTTTATATATATTATTGGCATTTTTTAAATATAAAATTTTATAAATAAATTTTTCCTAGAAAAAAAATGACAGGTAATGATATTGTTCCAGAACTTACAAATGGAGAGTTTGAAACTTTTGTAAGTCAGGGTTTTACTTTTTTGGATTTTTTTGCGGAATGGTGTATGCCTTGCACAATGATGAGTCCTATTGTCGACGACTTGTCACAAGAGTTTAAAGATAAAGTAAAATTTGGTAAAATTAATGTTGATGAAAACACTAAAATTGCTCAAAAGTTCGAAGTTTCCTCAATTCCAACTTTTCTATTTCTTAAAGATTCAAAAGTTCTTGAAAGATTTTCTGGAGCAATGAGCCAAGATGAGATTGGCGAAATTTTGAAAAAACATTTATGAAATTCCCCCAAGAAACTTTTATAAACTAATTTCTTATAAAAATATTAGATGGCTCCGTAGCTCAGTCTGGTCAGAGCACTGGACTTTTAATCCAGGTGTCGAGGGTTCAAATCCCTTCGGGGCCATTTTTAATAAAAAACTCCTAAATTTTGTATAGAATTTGGAGTTAAACCCTTTTTTTCCCATAAAAAATTTACACCCAAACATTTTTAAACCATTTTTTAGTATCCTTTATTATAGCACCTTTCCCCATAAGTTACTCTTTAGGGGCGATTGTGCAAAATTAAAAATCCCCGACGACAAAAAGATGCATATTCTACAACCAAAACACATAAAACTTAATGAAAAAGAAACTGAAGAAGTTTTAACTAAATTAAATATTTCTAAAAGCCAACTTCCAAAAATTTTGTCAAGTGATGTTGGACTTCCTGAAGGTTGTGAAGTTGGAAGCGTTGTAAAAATTGAAAGAAAAGAAAATTCAGAATTAAATATTTATTATAGGGTTGTTGTATAAATGGTTGAAGGAAGAAATCATCTAGTTGTAAGAAAATATTTAGAAGACCATTCACTTGTAGAATCAAACATTATTTCTTACAATGAATTTATTGGTCACAGAATGCAAGAAATTGTTGACGACATCTCTGGTTCTCTTGAACAGGACGAAGAAGAGTTTAAAATTCAATTAGGAAAAGTGGAAGTTGGAAAGCCAGCTGTGATTGAAGCTGACGGAAGTACTTCTTTAATTATGCCTTATGAAGCAAGACTTAGAAATTTGACCTATGCCGCTCCTATTACTTTAGAATTAACAGTTAGAAAAGATGGACAAGTTGATTCTGAAGTTGTTGAAATTGGAAAGATCCCCGTTATGGTAAAAAGTGACGCTTGTAATACTCGAGGGCTTGACAGAGGAAAATTAATTGAAAACTATCACGATCCACTTGACCCTGGAGGATATTTTATTATTAAAGGAAACGAAAGAGTTATGGTTATGGCTGAAGACCTTGCCGAAAATCAACCTTTTATTGAAGAAAATAATAAAGGTCAATTAATTTTGAAACTTTTCAGTTTGAAAGGAACTTACAGAATTCCAACAACAATTAAAGAAAGTAAAGAAGGGGTTTTTGAAACTTCTTTTTCAAGATTTAAAGAAATTCCAACTGTTGTTTTATTAAAAGCATTGGGGCTCACAAAAGAATCTGATATTGCAAAGTTCATTGGAAAAGAGACTGACAGCGTTATTGTTAACCTTTACGAATTTTCAAATCTTGCAACTGAAGAAGATGCGATGATGTACATTGCGGAAAAAACAAATTTACAAGGAACTAAAAAAGAAATTTTGGACAGGGTTAAACAAAGAATTGATTCCTATTTATTCCCACACATTGGACAAGACAAAGGTTCTCGGATGAAAAAAGCAGTTACTATCTGTAAACTCATAAAACAATTTTTACTTGCTAAAGAAAATCCAAAACTCCACACAGATAAAGACCATTACGCAAATAAAAGAGTTAGACTTTCAGGGGATTTATTAACAACTCTTTTCAAAGTTAATCTTGGAATTTTAATTAGGGACTTACAATACTCTCTTCAGAAATCTCAAAAAAGGAAAAAATTCTTCTCAATAAAAGTTTTAGCAAAATCAACTTTATTTAGTCACAGAATTGAATCTTCAATTGCTACTGGTTCATGGACTGGAGAAAGAAGTGGAGTGACTCAAAACATGGATAAGACTAATTATTTAGCTACAATTTCACAACTTCAAAGAGTTTCAAGTATGCTTGAAAGTGGACAAGAAAACTTTAAAGCGAGAACTCTTCACCCGACGCATTTTGGAAGATTCTGCCCAATTGAAACTCCAGAAGGAACTGAAACTGGTTTAAGAAAAAATTTAGCTTTAATGAGTAAAATTTCAACGAGAGTTAACCTTGACGAAGACCAATTCATGAAATATCTTGAAAAGTCTGGACTTGACAAAGAATTGCTTACTGGTTTTGAAGTTTTCTTTAATGGAAACTATATTGGAAATGTTGAAGACTCTGGAGCATTTGTTGAATTAATAAAAGAGAAAAGAAGAAATGGTGAACTCCCTATTGAATTAAGTATCCATGAAAAGCTTGGGCTTCAATCAATTTCGATTTCTACTGAGCCAGGAAGAGCTCTTAGGCCATTAGTCGTAGTAAGTGAAGGAGTTTCAAAGTTAAAGGATGAACACTTAATTAAACTTGAAGATGGAAGCTTGAAATGGATCGACCTTGTGAAATCTGGAATAATTGAATATATTGACGCAGGAGAAGAAGAAAGCACTTTAATTGCACTTACAAACCAAGAGTTGACTACTGAACACACTCACGTCGAAGTTGATCCTGTTGCATTTTTGGGAGCAGTAACAAGTATTACTCCATATGTAAACCATAATTCATGTGCTAAATTAATTAAAGGAACAAAAAGTTTCAAACAGTCACTTGGACTTTATGCTGCAAATTATTTATGTAGACTTGACACTGATGTTTCAGTTTTACAATATCCTCAAAAACCAATTGTAAGAAGTTTCATTTATGACACACTTAACACTTATCCAGCAGGACAAAACTTAACTGTTGCAATTATGACTCACGAAGGTTACAACATGGAAGATGCTTTAGTTTTGAATAAAGGTAGTCTTGACAGAGGTGTTGGAAGAAGTTTCTACTTTAGACCTTATTCGGCAATTGAAATGAATTACGCTGGTGGACTTAAAGACCAAATAACAGTTCCTGAAAAAGATGTTTCAGGTTACAAAATGGAATCACTTTATAAAAATCTTGAAGACGACGGAATAATCTATCCTGAAGCAGATATAAATGAAGGAGAAGTAATGATTGGTAAAACTTCACCTCCAAAATTCTTAAGTGAAGCAAGAGAAATTTCAGTTAGAACTCAAAAAGAATCCTCAGTAACTTTAAGGCAAGAAGAAAAGGGAATTGTTGAATCTGTTTTTGTTACAATTGACGACGAGGGAAACAAAATTGTTCAAGTTAAAACAAGAGACTTGAGAATTCCTGAACTTGGAGATAAATATGCAACTCCATATGGACAGAAAGGAGTTATTGGTGCGATTGTCGACGAAGAAGACGTTCCATTCACAATTACTGGAATAAGACCTGATATTTTATTTAATCCCCATGGACTTCCAAGTCGTATGAGTGTTGGTTATCTTTTAGAACTTTTAGGTGGAAAAGTTGGGGCTTTAAGAGGAGAAACTGTCGACGGAACTGCATTCAGTGGAGAGACAAAACAACTTTTAGAAGATGGACTTCAAAACCTTGGTTTCAGATATGATGGAAAGGAAACTATGAGAAATGGAATCACTGGTAAAAAATTCGAATCAAAGATTTTTGTAGGAAATATTTATTACTTGAAACTTAAGTATATGGTAGCAAATAAGATGCACGGAAGAGCTTCAGGAAAAGTTGCACTTCTTACTCGTCAGCCAATTGAAGGACGTTCAAGAGGTGGAGCACTTAGACTTGGGGAAATGGAACAACAAGCACTTGTTGCACATGGAGCTTCATTATTACTTAAAGAAAGATATGATTCAGATAAAGTTGTTTTACCTATCTGTTCAAAATGTGGTGCAATTGGACTCGAAGACAAAATAAGAAACAAAACATCTTGCCCTGAATGCCACTCAGAAGAAATTGAACCAATTGAAGTTTCATATGCATTCAAACTTTTAGTTGAAGAACTTCAAGGACTTCACGTTAACACTAAATTTAATTTAAAAAACAAATACGAATAAAAATGATAGAAGAATATACAAAAATTGTCAAAATGGAAACAAACGAAAAATATGCAGAAGCAAATAGATATATCTCGGAAAATTATATGGAAACGCAAGTAGGCTACGAACAAAGAGGATTAAAAATAATAAACAGGATTTCAGATAACAGTTTTACAATAAAAGGTGAAGAACAGAAAAAAGTTAATGACCTCGAAGACAGATTAAATAAATTTAATTCAAATAAAAAATGAAAAAAACAGTGAGTAAAAAAATTGGAGAAATTAAGTTTTCATTACTTAATCCGGAACAGATAAAAAAGATTTCAGTTGCTAAAATTGTAACTCCAGAACTTTATGACATCGACGGTTATCCAGTTGACGGAGGTTTAATGGATTTACGTCTTGGTGCAATTGACCCTGGAGTAAGATGTAGAACTTGTGGTGGAAAAATAAAAGAATGTCTTGGACACCCTGGAAGTATTGATCTCGCTAAACCAATTATGCACTTAAAGTATATTCATGTAGTTGAACTTGGATTAAGATGCTTCTGTCAAGAATGTGGAAAACTTATGCTTGACGATAAAGATTTGAAAAAATACACTCCAAGTGAAAGAGCAAAAAAAGCTAAAGACAACAAAAAATGTCCACACTGTCAAGCAAGTCAAGAAAAAGTTAAGTTAGAAAAACCAACAAGTTTTTACAAAGGAAAAACAAGACTTTTCCCAACTGAAATTAGAGAAACATTAGTAAAAATTCCCGACGCTGAACTTAAAAAAATTGGTATTGAAGCAAAAACTTGTAGAATTGAATGGGGAATTTTAAATTCTTTAATTGTTCCACCCGTTACAGTTAGACCAAGTATTATTTTAGAATCTGGAGAAAGAAGTGAAGATGACTTGACTCACAAACTTTCTGACATAATCAGAGCTAACCAAAGACTTTGGGAAAACTTAAACGCTGGTGCTCCAGAAGTAATTATTGAAGACCTTTGGGATTTACTTCAATACCACGTTACAACC
>CAZONG010000007.1:0-16945 GCA_964581315.1 Candidatus Woesearchaeota archaeon
TTAAAATACAAAAATATTCTTATTTTAGATGAACACTTTTATTCTGGAAATACCTTCAAAGAAATAAAAGAAATGATGGAAAAAAAATTACTTAAAGGGGAAAATAAACCTCAGCTTTACTTCTCAACCTTGGGATTATACAGAATTTCTCCAGGAAAAACAAAAAATTTAATCTTTGTTGATAAAAAGATGCCAGATGAAAATCCCAAAGCTAGCACATTTGACACAGGAATTATAGAAGAGTATGATTACAATAACTCTATTAGGAATGTAAAAAGATTGGATGGGGGAAAATATTATAAGAAATTTATCAAAAAAAGGATTAAATTACGTAAAGATATAAAGGAATACATTCAAGCAAATAATCTTGGAAAAAAAGAAAAACAAAATTTATTAGAAAAATCAGTTCAGACTGTTTCTTTTGGACTCTTGATCTTGGGATTAATTATTGGTTCAGGACAAATTACTGGAAATATCATTGGAAATAATTTAAAGGATCCTAACTTAATTGGAATTGTTCTTGCTCTTTTAGGAGCGATAGGATTATTTTTATCAAGAAAAAAATAACTTTACTATTTCTTTCCTGTCTTCGTCTTCCAAATAAACTTCTGCGAACTGCTTGGGAGTTTATCCTTCCTGTGAATACAACCAGCCCAGCAACATGGACGCCTTTTTCCATTCAAAAGGTCTTCACAAACTCTTTTGACATGATTCAACCTCGTTTCTGGAGTCTTAACTGAAGTAGTCCAACAAATCCATTCATTTCTTGCTAAAGGAGTAAGACTGTTCCACTTCTCAACAACTTTAGGATTAGCAAAAAGAGCTTTCTTCAAATCAGCCGGCAATTTATGCGCCGTTCCCTCTAGAAGTTTTTCCACCATTAATTACTCAATAAATTAAGAATTATAAAATTATTGAAAAGACTTTCTTGCTTTGTTAATCATCTTTACAATAAATGGATGTTTATAATCTCTATATTCAGCACCATCTCCTTTTGAGATTTTAATTGCATCTTTTTTAAGTTTAACATAATCACTAACTGCTTTCTTATTTTTTCTTAAATAATTTCTCAATAAAATTGCATCTAAAAATTCAGAGTCTCCAAGAGGAAGAAGATGAATATTAAACCTCATTCCATTTTCATATTTTTTTATAAAAAACATCCTCTGTTTCCATTTGGAATCAAATAAGTAACCATTTTTTTGTAAAACCTTTTTAGATTCATGAATTAATTTATTTGGAACCGCAATAAAAATATCTATGATATTCTTACCCCCTAAACTTGGAACAGATGTGCTTCCAACATGTTCTATCATTGCTTCTTTACATAGAAGTTTTTTTAATTTAATTTTTTCTTTATTAAATAATGACTTAGACTTATTATTTGGAGAATTATACTTTATCTTTTCTTCTGAAATATTCTTGACCATTCAATTATTCAGAAATTAAATTATTTTAATCTTTCCTAAATCCTCTTAACAACCCTCTTAATCAAACTGTTTTTCTTTTTCAAAAATCCTTGAGCAAACAAAGCAAGAATTATTCCAATTGAAGAAAATGATAAATATGAAGTTACTGAAATGTCAAACTTAGCAAGTGAGATAAACAAATTAAAAAGAAATCCAACTAACCCTGCACCCGAACCAATTAAAATTAAAATTCGTGCTGTTAAACGCTTTTTCTTCCAAGCAAAAATTGCTCCGAGAAATACTGAAAAAGCTCCAAGTGAAGCAATAATTAAAATTGGAATAAAAAGAAACTTTACCAAAGGTGAGCTAATTAAATCATTAACAAGGCTCCCAATCTTCGCCCAAGTTGCAAATCCATTCGTTCCCGAAATAAACAAAAACACCGAAGACAAAAGTGCCAACCAAAACGCAACTTTATTTCTCTTTTTCACCATTCTTTTCAGAAGAGAAAGAGATATTTAAAGGGTTTACTTCTTTCTGAAAAGCCACATTCCCAAGAATCCTGCTCCGAGTCCAATCAAAGTCCATGCTGGAATGTTTCCAAGCAAGAAACCTAGACCGATACCAATCAAGAGTCCTCCGGGAACTAAAACTCCACTGTCAGTTCTGTTCATTCTTTTTGCCATTATAAAAATAGTATTGAGAAATTTATAAACATTTTGAAAAGCCAACTAAACTAAAAAAAGAAGAACCAAAAAAGCAATTATTGTTGCAATTAATAAAATTGCCAAGGTATAAACCAATAAAGAAAGGGCTTCCTTTTTCTTTCCATCCAAGTACCACATTACTGGACGACCAAAAACAAGTAAACCAGTAAACGCAGCTGAAAAAACAAAAAGCATCAACATAAAAATTGGAACAACCAAAGCATTTCCTACTTGAAACCCGCTATTACTTAAAGAATAAATCAGCGACGCCACGAGAACAATATAGACTGCAGTTCCCAATGAATCTAAAAGAGAATATTTTGTAATTTCTTTCATGTTCTATCGAAGACTTCAAAGTAAATAAACATTTTGAAAATTAAAACGCCTCCTTGCCTCTCACACTCCGTGCCATCTAAAACATTTGTAATTAATGATGCCAGAAGTGTTCGGATTTGAAAGCTCGGGTCCCCCTCGCTCAAAATTCAGAGAAGATTAATGTTACCTTTGGCAACATTAAAACGCCCCGGCCGAGATTCGAACTCGGGTTACTGCCGTTCTCTGAAACTCAAAGGAAACCCTTTGATTCAGAGTTTAAAACTCTACTTGAAGATCAGGCCGTATTGAGATACTAGACCTTTACCTTTCATCAAGATTCTTGTCACCTCTTCTTCAAAAATTTCTTGAGAGGGCAGCGTACTTGGCCACTATACTATCGGGGCATATATCAAAATCCAAACCTGCTAAACTTAAAAAGATTGTTATTTATCGGGAGGCACTCGAATTTAAATATAAGAATACAGTTAATTTTATATGGAAGAAAGTGAAAAATGCCCTGAATGCCAAGGAACTGGAAGAGTAAGAGATAAAGATGGTTCTTACCACTGTTGCTTTAAGTGTTTAGTGGAAGGAAAACTTAACCAACATTCACGAACAAAAGATTCAAGAATTAAATTATAATTTTACCTAAATTTCTTTGTAAGAATTCTTCCCAAGTAATATATTGAACCAAAAGCAATTACCCCCGGTAAAAATGCAATTCCTGCCGCAGGAAGAATTAAACTTGTTCCAATTGCACCAACAGTTCCCGCTCCAATTGATTCCAAAAATTCTATTGCTTTGGGGATACTTTTTTCAACGTCTTTTTGTAAAGCATCAAACTGCATCACAAGTTTTCCTTTTTTCAAAATCCTAATTTTTTTGTCTTCCTCTGAAACAACAAAAACCAAGTTATCACCTTTTGCTGCACTTATTCCAGCACTGTGACGCGTCCCGAAATTTTTCAAAATTTTCTTCGCTTTTATTTTCACACCATAAGCTTCCATAAAACCTTCTCGATTAATCACAACAGCTCCATCCATCAAAGCAAGAGACTCTAAAAGTTTTGGATTTTCAACAATATTAAAAGGTGGAACACTTTGGTTTACTAAAGGTTTATACTCTACTTCACCGACAATAAAAAGAGCTCCTTCCCCACGTTTAGCAATTCGAAGTCCAACTTGAGTTAAAGTCTCTTCAATTTTTTCCATAATTTTATTCTTCATCAATTAGTGGAACCGAGAAAATATATAAACCTTGTTAAGCAAAAATCACTTTTGAAAAAACTAAACTAAGGAGTTGCATTTGTTGGAGGAGTAGTTCCTGTTGGAGCTGGAGGAGGACTTGCAGGGGGAGAAGTTACATTAGTAGGCGCTGGTGGGGGGCTCGCTGGAGGGGCAACATCTGTTGGAGGAGTAGTTCCTGTTGGAGCTGGAGGAGGACTTGCAGGTGGAGGACTTGTTGTGGGAGTTAAAGAATTTCCAGTAATAGAATTTGAAGTTGGTCTAATCGCATGAGAAATAATAAATGCACTAGCCAAAACAGCGGCAGCTAAAACAAAAATTGAAATTGCAACCCAATTTAGAGACTCACCTTTCATTAATCTTCTAATAAATCCCTATTTAAAAAGTTTGTCGATTACAAAAGATAAATTTTAATACCTTTTCCTCCAGATAATTAAAGAGCCCTGTAGTCTAGTGGTCAAAGATCTGAGCCTCTGGAGCTCGGGACCCAGGTTCGAATCCTGGCAGGGCTATTTTTTTAAAAAATAAAAAATGAGAACCTGGGTTTCCCAGATTTTGAATCCCGAAAACTTTCAACTCTCCAAATTACATTTTTATAGAGTTGCAGAGTTTGAGTCGGTAGGGCTATTTTTTTAAAAATAAAAATAAAAAATAAATTAGTTAGATCTAGAATTACTCAGAATCTTTAACTTCTTCAGTATCTTCTTCTCCAGAATCTTCAGAAATTTCCTCCGAAGTCCCCTCAGACTCTTCTGAACTTTCTTCTGAAACTTCTTCGTTAGATTCTTCTACTTTGGTTTCAGTATTTTCTTCTTCTGAAACTTGTTCGTTTTTTTGTTCTTCTTCCATTTTTTCCTCCTTTTCTTCCATAAAACCCAAAAGAAAGGACCTCTTTTAAAGATATAGAAAAGAACAAAATTTCTTAAATAGAAAATTCTTTCTTAAAAGAATGAAATTAGAATCTGGAAAATATTACAAAATAAAAATGAACCTCTCTGGACGAGAAGTTAGCTACATTGGAAAAGTTTTGGAAATAAAAAAAGGGGAGTTCAGACTAGAAACAAAATCCCACTATTGTGAAAGAGCCCTAACTTTAAGAGAAAAAGATATTCTCTCAATAAAAGAAGTTCCAGAACCAGAAAAACAAGAAAAGGTTTTCAAAATTTCAAAAAATAAAAAATTTACTGACTTAAAACCCCCTGTAGAGCCTGATTTTTAACCCAAGAAACTTCTTTAAACTTGAAATTATTTTCTAATGAATGGTACAATATACTTATTCCTCACATAGAACAAGGCACATTGAAAAAATAAGAAAGCAAAGGGTAAAGTATCCCCAAGTTGCAAAAAATATAGTTTTTACTTCAGACATCATCCTTGAAGTTTTAGACGCGAGGTTTATTCAAGAAACCCGTAACACAGAATTAGAAAAAGAAATTGAAAAACAAAAAAAACAAATTGTTTACGTAATAAATAAAGCCGATTTAATAAAAAATTCAAAATTAAATGAAATAAAAAAAACAATTTATCCATATGTAGTTGTGTCATGCAGTAAAAGAACGGGAATAAAAAATTTAAGAGATTTAATAAAAAGACTCTCAAAAAAAATCGAAAAAAGAGAAATGAGAGAGATAAAAAAAGATAAAGTTGTAATTGGGACAGACAACAGAATAAAAATTGGGGTTATTGGTTACCCTAACGCAGGAAAAAGTTCTTTGATAAATATTCTCTCGGGAAAGTCAGGTGCAGGGGTTGGTTCTGAAGCAGGTTTTACAAAAAATGTTCAAAAAATTAGGCTGTCTGAAGGAGTGGTTTTAATCGATTCTCCGGGGGTAATCCCTGAAGACCAATATTCAATGAGTGACAAAAAAAAGATTTCTGAAAGTGCAATTTTTGGGGGAAAAAGTTATGCACAAATAAAAGACCCCGAGTTTGCAGTAAATGAATTGTTTAACATTAAAAAAGAAGTTCTTGAAAAGTATTACCAAGTTAAAGCAGAAGATTCGGATGAATTAATTGAAAAAATTGGAAGAAAAAAAGGGATTTTAAAAAAGGGTGGAGAAGTAAATGTTGACCAAACTTCAAGAGAAATTTTAAGAGCGTGGCAAAAAGGGGAAATCCATTAAAAATTTCTCTTTATCTGCTAGGAAAATAATTGCTTAAAAAATATTTATAAAAATCTAAAGATGAATTAATTTTTTTAGGATTATAATTTAAAAGATTCTTTTTTCTTGATAAATTTTCTTCTTCAAATTCTGGAATCACCATTGTAGGAAAATTATTAAGTCTGGAGATACTAATTGTAAAAAGATTCAAGGCATATTCTTCTTCCCTTGTTAATGGAAGCTCATAAATTCCTAAAAGAAGAAAATTGTGAGAAATCACTTCTTTATTCTTAACTTTCACCTCAAGACTTTTTTTCCTTTTTCCCATCTAACTAGAACAAAGCAAGTTTTTCTTCTATAAATATTTAACCATATAACTTCCAACAAGGTTATAACCTAATTTTTTATAGTATTCTCTCACACCAACCCCAGAAATTACTGCTAACTTTTTGTAACCAGCGTCGCGAGCAAGTTTCTCAGCTTCACTCATTAACATTTTTCCTAGGCCAAGGTGTTGAGAATTTTTTCCCTTCTCATGCAAATTTAAGGCTTGACCATAAACATGCAATTCACGAACAATTGCACACCCTTCTAACTCTGTAAGAATAAAATTTTTAGGGAATCTCAATCTAAGTAAACCAAATAAAATGTCGTCACTATTCACTACTTCCAAAAAAAATTCCTTTCCCCCTGAAGAATCATATTCAATTTGTTTTAGTTTTGTGTCCAGTTTTAATCCGTCACGATTAAAACCAATTTCTCTAATTCTTATTTCCTTTATTGAATTGTTTTTTTCTTTTCTTAGTTCATCTTCAACTTCTTTTCTTATAGAAGTTGAAGCGGCTTTGCTTAACATTTTTTCTTTAGGGATTTCTCTCATAACTCTCATAACTCTGCAATAATCTGGAATAATTTTCATCATTCGGGTTAAGACTTCTTTTATTTCTTCATCCGTATAAGTTCTGTAATTAATTCTTTTGTACATTTTTGCCAAAGGAGAATCTTCAACAATTTGACATGGGTAAATTTTCAGTTGGTCGGGTCTAAAACTTTCATCTTCAAAAACAAGTTTAAATTTCTCAATATCTTTTTCAACATTTGAATATGGAAGTCCAGGCATAATGTGATATCCTAATTTAAAACCCGCATCTTTAAGACGTTCAGATGATTCCACAACATCGATAACTTTGTGACCACGAGCAGTTTTTTTATAAATTTCATCGTCAAGAATTTGAACTCCAATTTCAACCCGAGTGCAACCAAATTCTCTCATCCTTTTTATTTCTTCAATTGAACAGTTGTCTGGTCTGTTTTCAATACACATTGCAACAATTCTGTGCTCCGCTGTCTCGTTTATCTTTTGAGCTTCTTCAAGTGTTTTGGATTCCTTTCCGTTCAAAACATCAAAACACCCTTTTATGTAATCATACTGATAATCCAAGGGATACTGCAAAAAAGTTCCACCAATAATTATTAATTCGATTTTTTCAGTGGGGTGACCCATCCTTGTCAAAGCGTCAAGACGTGACTGAACTTGCTTTCTTACGTCAAAGTCATATTGAAGTGCCCTCATTACTGCTGGACTTTTGTCTGTATAACTTTGTGGAACATAATCTCCTCCAGGACAATAAATACAAGTTCCATGGTCACACTTCCGTGGAGCAAGAACTACTGTTAAAGGGGTTACACCTGAACGTGAACGAACTGGTTTTTTGATTCCATCTGTGCTTTTTGGAGTAGACATAAAAAAAGAAAAGTTAATGGATTTTTAAGATTTGGGATTTACTTTTTTCTTTCAGATTTCTTGACGCCCTTTGAAAAATTTGAAAAGTTCTTTGAATAAATATACAAAGCAAAAATCATTACTACCACAGCTAAAAGAGTTCCTCCAAGAACACTTCCAAAAATCAAGAGGCCGATAAAAAAGAACAAAAGAATTACTCCGGGAACTGCAAAGAACCCAACGATAACAGGAATTATCTTTGAGAAATCTCGAAAGGAAGCCTCTTTTTTAAGGGGAGCCTCAACTAAATTTTTAGAAACAGACTTTGAAACAGAGAGGTTCTTACCACGATTTTTATAATTATGATAAAGAAAAAATGCAATTAATAACCCAAATAAAAAGGGGAAATACTGGAAAAGTAAAGTTCCAACTTCAAAGGAATTCATAGAAGAATAAAATAAAACTCATTTATTAATTTAATCTTCTCCAATAAATTTTTAACCCCCTTCCCCCAACTTTTTCTATGGAAAAAGATAAAATTGAAAATCAAGAAAAACTTTGGGATAAAATTGCTCCAGAGTGGCATGAATACAAACAAAAGCCGTCAGAGAATGCAACTCAATTTCTTTCAAATGTTGAAGGAAATGTTTTAGATCTTGGTTCAGGTTCAGGAAGACATTTAACAAAAATAAAAAATGGAAAAATGTTTTTACAAGACTTCTCTCAAGAAATGTTAAATTTAGCTCAAAAAAAATCAAAAGAAGAAAAAATTCCTGCTGAATTTGTTCAAAGTCCGTTGGACAAAATTCCCTTTGAAGACAACTTTTTCGATGCAACAATTTGTATTTCAGCTCTTCATTGTGTTGAAACTAAAAAAGAAAGAGAGGATTCAGTAAAAGAAATTTATAGAACTCTTAAAAATGAGGGAGTTGCTTATATTGGGGTCTGGAACAGAAAATCAAAAAGATTCAGAGATAAACAAAACGAAAAACTTGTCGGATGGAGCGACAAGGGAAAAAGATATTATTATTTATACACTGAAGAAGAAGTCCATAAACTTTTCAAGTCCGTCGGGTTTAAAATAATTTCAAACCACAATTCAGAAATGATGATTAATTTTGTTGTTAAAAAAATATAAGTTTTTATAGATGAAAATCTTTCTTTAGAACATGAAAAAATATTATTCAAAAAGTTATATTGAAGAAAGAAAAATTGAACCTGCAAATGCACTAATTGTTTTTTTATTAGGTCTTGCTTCTGGACTTTTTATTTTAGGTGCTGCGGGGTCTTTTGGACTTAGCGGGGTAATAGAACAAAATTTACTTTTAATTGTTGGAGTAGTTTATTTTATTGCAGTAATTGCCTTTTTATATCCAAGAAAAAAAAGAACCCACCTTCACACACCTGAACCAGAGATTATTGAAAGAGAAAAAATTATTGAGAAACCAATAATTAAAGAAGTTTTAAGGTATAAAGACAGACCAGTAGACAGAATTGTTGAAAAACCAGTAACAAAAAGAGAAATTGTGGAAGTTGAAAAAATAGAACCAAAAAAATCAAAATACGTTGGCTCAACCTACAACGAAAAATATCACTTAAGAACTTGCAGATTCTCTGGAGCAATAAAACCAAAATATCTAGTTGAAGAAAACGATAAAGAATATTTTAGACTTAGAGGGTTTCACCCTTGCAAAGTTTGTTACCCTCAGAAAAATTAATTATTTTCTAATTTTTCTTTAGCTTTTCTAACTAGTTCAGAATCAAAAGTGTAAAATTCTTTACTTAAACTTAAAACATTCCAATCAAGAGCATCATCAACAATCCTGTCAAAAACTTCCTTTCCTTCAAGGCCCAATTTTCCGTATTTACTTTCAAAAAATTCTGAAAGATAATCTTTTTTCACCCCTTCTGGGTTTTTTAAAACAAGCTCACAAAGAAATCCGGGAATATAAACTCCCCTTACCTTAACCCCCAAATCTTTTTCCATTGCAAAAGGAAAAAATTATGGTTTATAAGTTTTTATATCACAAAATTATTTTTTCTTTTCTTCTTTACCTTTTCCCTTAACAAACCTCATCATATCAAAAAAACTTTTCTTTTCAAACGAAATTATTTTGTTTTCGTCTAGAGAGATATTTGCCTTTAGTAATCCTAAGTTATTCAAAAATCCAGTCACAATCAAAAAATCCTTACCCTTCAACTTTTGCAAACTAAAAAGAAGTTTCTGGATCCTTCCATTCATTTTCTCCTCTTCCATTCTTTTAAGAATCATTTTTTCAAAATCCTCTAAATTAAATGTGTGATTAACCGAAACTTTTTCAAAGGGTTTAGTTTCAAAATTTTCAACAGGCATAAATTCTACATTTCCATCAACTCTAAATGAATTCATTTTTTTCTCTTCTGGCAACCAAAAGTCAAAATGAATTTTGTTTTCCTTTCCAGAGTGTTCCCTGTCAAGAATAAATAAACAGCTACACAAATATGCTTTAGGATTCTTCTTTATAAATTTCTTATATTCATCTGAATCCACTAATTTTTCATAAAAAAACTGAAAGTTCATTTCAATTCTCCAAACTTTTTTTCTCCAAGAAGTAACCCAGAAATAATTTCTTTCAATTCTTTAATCTTAACTTTTTTTTGCTTTTCACTATCCCTGTCTCTTAATGTAACTGACTCCTCCGTCAATGAATCAAAGTCAATAGTAACTGCATAAGGAGTTCCCGCTCCAGCACTTCTCAAATACCTCTTTCCAATACTTCCAGAGATGTCGAAGTCAACAACAAAAACTTTTTCTAAATCTCCTTTTATTTTTTCAGCCAAACCAAGAAGTTCTTCTTTTTTCATCAAAGGAAAAACTGAAACGTCAATTGGGCTCATTGAATAAGGAACTTTGAAAGTTGTTTTTCCTTCTCCTTCTCCTTTCTTTTCATAAAATAAATCAATTATCGCATAAGTTGGCCTGTCACTTCCAAAAGCAATTTCAATTACATGCGGAACAAATTTTTCTCCATTTTCTCTTGATGCTTCTAACTTTGCACCACTTGCTTCTGCATGTTTTTTCAAATCATAATCAGTTCTGTCATGAACCCCACAAACTTCAACCCACCCATAATTATTCAAATTAAGTTCAATGTCCCAAGCGTCGTCGGCATAAAAAGCTTTTTCATCTTCGTGGTGTTGTCTTAACCTAATTCTTTTTTCTGGAATCCCAAAATTTCTAAACTGGGTGTAAGCAAGCCAAATTGCCCAACCATATGCCTGACTTTTTATTAACTTTTTTTTCAAAGCTTCTTCAACGCTAATCTCTTTTCCTTCAAACTTTCCTTTCTTTTGTTCAGCTTCACTCCAAAAAGGAAGTTTAACTTTCTTTATTTTTTCGTATTGAAACCAATTGTTTTTTTCTTTTGGATCAACAAAAATTTGCCCTTCAGCTTGAGTAAATTCTCTACCTCGTAAAACATTTTGCCGAGGAGAAATTTCATTTCTGTAAGCTTTACCAATTTGAAAAACTCCAAAAGGAATTTTTTTTCTAAAATAATTGTAATAACGTAAAAACGGGAGATAAGTTCCAGTCGCAGTTTCAGGTCTTAAAGATGCATCTTTTCCTCCCACACTTGTTCCAAGCATTAAACTTTGTTTTTCAATTTTCAAATCTAAGTCTCCTTTACAGGTTGGGCATTTAACTTTATGTTTTTTCAAAAATTCAATTATCTCTTCATCACTAAATGCATCAGCTGAAACGTCATAATTTTCTTCGATAAGTTTGTCAGCTCTAAAACTTGCTTTACATTTAGAACACTTTACAACCCTATCCATAAAAGTGTCCAAGTGTCCAGAGGCTTTCCAAACTTCATTAGGTAAAACTGTTGGCCCTTCAATTTCTCTAAAACCATTTTCATTAAAAGTTCTACGAATTGAATTTTCAACTTTATTTTTAAGAAGTTTTCCAAGTGGACCATATGTGTAAAACCCTGCAAGCCCTCCATAAATTTCCGGTGAAGGCCCCCAAATAAGTCCCGCCTCTTGAACAAAAGACGTAAACTCTTTCAAGTCTTTATCACTTTTTTTTACCATAAATCAGATTGGTTAAAAGATTATTTAAGGGTTTTGGGGTTAAATTCCTAATTTTTCTTCAAAGCCAAAGTAGCCATAAGAATTGAAGCAATAAAAATAACCAACCCTACAACAGAATAAGAGGAAGAATCTAAACTCCCAACTACATTTCCAGTCATATTAGATGAAAGAAAAAAAATACTAAAAACAAAACCTGCGAGTGCTGAAAACCCAAGGACAGCTTTTTCAAGTTTGTTCTTTTTTCCCATCCTTTTTTCAATTTCTTCTTTATTTAACCCCGCTTTTTTATAAGCTTCTGAAGCTTGAGCAGAATATCCTCCCTCATTAAAAGCATCTCCTACTTTCAAAAGACCTTTTTTATCTTTTGCTTCCTCATATCTTTCTCCCGCAAAATTAGGAAAACCCTCTTGCAAATCCATCTCTCCTGCTTTAGACAACCCCTTCCTATCTCCTGCTTTTTGATAATACTCTGAAGCTACGTTTGTATTTCCTTTTTTAAGATACCAATCTCCTACTTCAGACAACCCTTTCTTATATTTTGCCTTTTCAAAAAATTCTCCTGCCCGATCCAAATTTCCACTAATATTTGCTCCATAAAGAACCTTTTCAAAAAAATTGGCAGAACCCCCATTCAAATAATTATTAGTTTCTTCAACAAGAGCTAAATAAGAATCTCCCAGTTTTTTGTAAACAAAATTTTTTATTTTATCATTAACCAAAGGTTCAACTTTTAAAATATTTTTTAAATACTTAATTTTTTCTCCATCTTCCTTAAAAGAATCCAACTTTTCTTGAATCTCTCCCTCATTTAATCCTTTCCTAGAATTGGTTTTTGCCATAAATTAAAGATTAAATCAAACTATAAAAAGATTATTATATCTATTTCCTTTCCCCAATTTCCTTTTTCAACTTCTTAATAAAGTTTCCAACGGGAACTCCATGTTCAAGACTCCCATCTCTAGATCTAATACTAAGAGTCTTGGAAGATTCTTCTTTGTCTCCAACGGTAACCATATAAAAAACCCTTTCGAGTTGAGCATTTCTTACTTTCTTTCCAAGGCTTTCGCTAGAGGAATCAACTTCAACTCTTATTCCTTCGGCAACTAATTTCTCTTTAACTTTCTCGGCAAATTTAACATTCTTTTCATTCATTGGTAGAATCCTCGCCTGAATTGGACTAAGCCAAAGCGGTAAATTCCCTTGAGTTTTTTCAAGTAAGTAAGAAATTACTCTTTCAGTTGCACCTGTTGAAGAACGGTGGATGATTCTTGGGAATTTCTCTTTTCCGTCTTTATCTAAGTAAGTCATTCCAAACTTTTCAGCGTTTGAAAAATCAATTTGAACAGTAATTAAAGTGTCTTCCTTTCCATAAACATCTTTGTATTGCAAGTCAAGCTTAGGTCCGTAAAAAGCAGCCTCGTCTTCCGCTTCAACGTAATCAATCTTAAGTTTGTCCAAAATTTTTTTCATAGAACTTTCAGTTTCCTTCCATGCTTTAGGGTTATCAATATATTTTCCATTTTTGTTTTCAGGGTCAGACTTTGAAAACCTATATGTTACTTCAATTCCAAAAACTTCCATAACGTATTTTATTAAATCAATAACTCCCTTGAATTCCTTTTCCAAGTCATCTGGAGTACAAAGAATGTGTGCATCAGCAAGGGTAAACTGCCTAACCCGGGTTAATCCTCGAAGCTCTCCAGATTGTTCATTTCTAAATAAAGTTGCAATTTCAGCATATCTTTTTGGTAAATCCTTGTAACTACGTGGTTTTCTTTTATACAAAACAAATTGAAATGGACAAGTCATCGGTCGAAGTGCATATTCTTCTTTTCCCACTTTCAAAACAAACATCCCGTCTTTGTAGTGTTGCCAATGTCCAGAAATTTTATACAAGTCACTACTTGCCATAACCGGTGTTGAAGTGTGTTCATATCCACGCTTTAATTCTTCGTCAACAATGAACCTTTCAATTTCTCTTTTTATTGCCGCTCCCTTCGGAGTCAAAAGAGGTAAACCCTGTCCAACAACTTCATTAACAACATACAAATCTAACTCCTTTCCAAGTTCAACATTACTTTTCTTTCCGTCTTTTCCCCGAATAGACTGAATCTTATTTTTTTCTAAAATTTTCAAAAGTTTTTTCCTTTCTTCAGGAGTCAAATCTTTTTCTTTCTCTTCATTTCCCTTAACAACAATTTCTCTTGACAACTCACTAAGAGGGTGACCCTTAACTTTCAATTCAAAACTCTTGTAATACCCAAAAGGGGCACGAGTTACTTCATACTTCTCTCCTTTCAATTTTTCTTCAGCTTCTTCCAAAACCGAAATTGCATCTTTTGGAGAACTCAAGTTCGAAGACAAATGAGCATAAGGGTAAAGAACAATTTTTTTAGTTCCAACTTTTTCAGCAATTTCTTTAACATTCTTAACATAATCTACAATTACTTCAGGAAAGTCACTTGCTTCAACCGCAGTTAAGACTAACAAAGCGTCGGTCACCTTTCTTTTTTTAAGAAATTCTGGCGCCAAGTCTTCCATACTCTTAATTGCTTTTTTCAAGCCTTCCCATTCAACATAATCCACATGTAAGCAAAGTATCTTCATAAGAAAATAAGAGATTCACATTTTATAAAATTATGGAGACAAAAAATTCTCGAAAATCCACAAGCTTTAAAAGAGGTGTAACACAAGAACAGACTCAACATGAAAAGATTATTATACACCTTAATCACAGCAGGGGTTTTATTTAGTTCTAACCTTGAAAAAGCTTCAACAAATGTTAAAAATATTGATGACAAAAACTATGCTGTTCTTCCTACAAAAGTTAATCCTTATGAATTAAAAGAAAATTACATTTCAGGTAAAGAGCTTGAAAAAATATTAACAAAATTAAACCACCTTATTCCAAAAGAATTTTCAAAGAAAGATTTAGAAAAAATTGCGCTAATTGAGTCTTCACTTAATTCAAACGCTTATAGAGAGGATATAAATAAAAAAAGAATAAATGGGAAAATAGAAAAAGATACCGTGAGGCAAGGGGGAATTTATCAAATTACTGAAGAAAACTATAATGCATCCGATAACGAAGAACCTTTTTTATTTGGAGTTTTTGAGCCTTCCAAAAATACCGAATTATTTTTAAAAAATTTGAGAACAATAAAAAGATTTTATATAAATAAGTTTTCGGGATGGGACTCTTTAAATAGAAAAGAAAAACAAAAATATCTTTTAGCTGGACACAATTATGGGATTGGCAAGATTCAAAAGACAAATTTTGATTTGGAAAAAGTTCCAAGAATAACAAAAGAATTTTTTAATAAATTTTATTCTTTAAAAAACCGTAAAAACTAATCCAAAAAAACCCTCGAATTAACAACCACTGAACCCTTTTCATTTACAAATAAAGAATTAATTTCTATTTTTCTAATTTGTTTTTCTTTTTTAAAAAAATTATAAAGTTCTAGAACAAAACCCTCAAAATTATCTTTAACTTTTTTTGAAATTATTTCTGGGAGTTTAGATGTTTTTATCATTTCCTTTAATTTTAACTTATTAATTGGAAAAGCCCTTGAAACTAGCACCCTTGGTCCATTTTTTTCAAAATCCAAAAAAGAAAAAGATAAACTCCCACTCTTCCTTTCTCTTTCAATTCTAACAAAAAATCTCTTTCCCTTAATTTTTTCTTTAATTAAGATTTCTTTAAAGCCTTTCAGTTTTTTCAAACGTTTAAATTCAAAAAGTGCTAAGGTATAATTTTTTGGAATCTCAATACCTCCTTCCAAAACAAGAGAATTCTTTCCGATTGCTTCCATTGTGGAATCCGCCCCAAACTTTTCCAAAGATTTTTTCAAACCAAAACGTGTTGAAAAAGATTCTCTCCAAACAACTTCAAAACCTTCCTTCTCCAAAAAATCTAAAGATTTTTTTTCTGTCAACCTCTTCATTAACTTTTTAAAAAACTTATTTTATTTATATCTTTCGAAATATACTTTCTAGGATATATTTAACCAAAAATTGAATAAAAAACATCCCGAAACCTTTAAAAGTAAATTTTTCCAAGAAATCCTATGAAAAGAAGTTCAAGACGTTGGAAAAAGAAAAATCAAATGCGTTGGAAATGGCAAAGAAAAAGACTTAGAAAAGAAAAACATAAGCGTAAGCTAAGAAGAGAAAGGTCTAAGTAAAAGTAGTTTTCTATAAATACAAATTTTTAAAAAGAATTTTTAACTGTCTTAGAAAATGAGTTTTGAAAAAGAGGAAAAAATTTGGTGGGAAATCTACACTAAAAAATTTCCAAGAGAATATTCTGAAAAAACATTATTGGGGCAAGTTCTGGCAACTGAAAGAAAAGCAGAAAACATATTTTATTCAGTCTATGGAATAGATGCAGTTATTACTGCTAAAACAAAGTTTCCATTAATAAGCATGCCATATGAAGCAAGGTTAGGTAACAAAACTTTCCTGAACCACAGAAATCTCATAGATGCAAAAAAAATTTTAAGAATCATTGACCAAGAGAACGATATGGATTTCTACGGAGAAGTTCCTTTTTTTCAAATAAGTAGCTATAAAGAAACTGAAAAGGGGCACATAAAAATTCCAGAAGCATCTTTTCCAGAAACCTATAAAGAATACGCTGTAAGATATAATAGAGATTTTAATTCTGGCTCTGTAGTAAAGAAAACAAAAAAAGTTCCGAGAAATCTGAAGTTCAAACTCTTAATAGAAAATGAAAAAATTGGCTTCTTTTCAAAAAAAGAGGATGTTTTAAAATTTAATGAAGAAATTCTTGGAGGAAAAGGAAGATTAAAGTAAAATGGGAAATACAAATAAAAGAAAAAATTCTTACAAAAATATTTCCTTGAATTTTGAACAAACAAAAAAATTAAATGATTTATTTCAAGAAAAACATAAAAAATCTCTTGAAAAAATTGCAAAAAATCCTTCTTTGATTGGGATTGAAGGAGAAGTCTTTCACGAACCCGAAGTAGACCTTTTTAATGGATACATTAGAATTGGAGCTTTAGATTTATTATTTATTTCCTATGAGAATCAAAAAGTTTATTACATTGAATATAAATGCAACCACTCTAAAAAAAATCAGAAAGAAGCAAAAATGCAATTAATTAAAGCAAAAAATTCCATGGTTCAAAAATATAGGGGAAAAGAATTGGTGATGCTTTATGTTTCAGGAGAATTTGACGTAAAAGAACTCATTGGAAATGAATGGAAAAAGTTTAATTAATACTCCCGTTGAATAACAAAGCAATCTTTATAAAAAAAGACTGGTTCAAAAATAGATGACAAACGAAATCTGGACAGAAAAATATAGGCCAAAAACTTTTGAGGAACTTTTTGGGCAAGAGGA
>CAZONG010000008.1:0-16517 GCA_964581315.1 Candidatus Woesearchaeota archaeon
CTCCTTTTAGACTTAAGATTCCAATCACCTTTCCCATGAATATAAAGAGAAAAGAATTATTTAAATACCTTACCTAAAGACATTGAATTGCATGCCACAAGCTTTAAAAAAGAAAATTACAACTAAATAACATGGATAAAGCGACCAAAAAAGAAGCTAAAGAGAAAGTAAAGAAAGCTAAGGAAGAGAAAAAGATTACTCAAAAAGAATTCGAAGAAAAGGTAAAAGAACTAGGAAAAAAAGGATTAACTTCTGAAAAAATTGGACAAAAATTAAGAGACGAGGGAATTCATCCAAAAGACTTTTCAGGCAAAATTTCTACTATTTTGGGAGAGTTATATCAAAACCCGGATTTGAAGAATATTGAAATTAAACTTGAAAGAATAAAAGAGCACTCAAAAAAACATAAACAAGATAAAAGAGCAAAAAGGGAAAAAGATAGAATCTTTTCTCAATTAAGAAACCTAAAAAAATATTTAGGAATAGAAGTTAAATAGTCTTGTTTCTTTTTTGGTTTGATTAAAATGAAAGATGGTGAATTAGAAATAAAAATTGAAGAAACGGTTAACTCCTTTCTAGAAAATTCAAAAGGAAAAAATATTGAAGTTATCAGCCACTTTGACACTGACGGGATAACTTCTGCTGCAATTATGATTCAGTCCCTAAAAAGACTAGACCAAAAGTTCTCTCTAAAAATAATAAAAAGTTTAAATAAAGATTTCATAAACTCTCTTGACAAAGAAAAAATAATTGTTTTTCTTGACCTCGCTTCAGGGAATTTAAAAGATATCCAAGAGAGAGAATTAAAAAAAGTTTATATTATTGACCACCACGAAATAGATTCCGAAAAAGTTCCAACGAATGTTGAAATTATTAATCCGGAACTAACCTCAAAACAAAAAATTTCTTCTTCAGGTTTAACCTATTTGTTCTGTAAAAAAATAGATGAAAGAAATAAAGAATTCGCAAAGTTGGCTGTTCTTGGAATGATTGGAGACATGCTAGATAAGGAAATTGATGAATTAAATAACGGAATTTTAGAAGAAAGTGAAATTTTAAGAAAAAGAGGATTACTTATTTATCCCTCGACAAGACCATTAAATCGAGTGTTAGAATTTTCTTCAAACCCGTTTATCCCAGGAGTTACAGGAAATCCGTTTGGAGTTTCTGAACTTTTAAGAGAAGCGGGATTAGGTTCTGAAAATGGAAAATACAAAAACTTAATTGATTTAACTGAACCAGAAATGGAAAGACTTGTTACTTCAATTGTTTTAAGAAATCCTGAAAAAAAACATAAAGACCTTATTGGAGACCTATTTTTGTTAAAGTTCTTTGGTAAACTCGAAGATGCAAGAGAAATTTCTGCAAAAATAAACGCCTGCTCTAGGGAAGGAAAACCTGAAGTTGCACTCGGTTTTTGCATTGAAAACTTCGAATACAAAAAGAAAGCCGAATCTATTCACACTAAATATAAACAACAACTAATTTCAGGGATAAAATTTGCCCAAGAACAAAAGAAAATTAATGGAAAGGGTTACATTATTCTAAACGCAAAAGACAATATTAAAGACACAATGATTGGAACAATTTCAAGCATAATGGCAAATTCTCCAGATTATGAAAAAGGGACTGTAATTATCGGGATGGGTTATGACGGAAAAGAAAAAATAAAAGTTTCTGAAAGAAATTGTGGAAGAAGCGGAAGGAATTTAAGAGAACTTTTGTCAAACGTAATGGAATCTTTTAATGGAGAAGTTGGAGGGCACCATTCTGCTGCAGGTTGCGTAGTAGATATAAAAGACGAAGAAGAATTTATTGAAAGAATAAAAAGAGAATTAGAGTTGGAAGTTGTAAAAGTTGGCGACCATCAAAACCTTTAAAACACATTCTAATTTACTTATTTTATGGAAATAGAACCTGGAGACATTTTAACCTGTACTGTTGAAAAAATTGTAGGGACAACTGTTTTTGTAGATATTGTTGGTTCAAAAATGCCTGGAACAATAATCCTTAGTGAAATTGCAGCAGGAAGAATAAGGAATTTAAGAGATTATGTTGTTCCAAAAAAAACAATAATTTGTAAAGTTTTGAGGGTAATGCACGACCACATAGAACTTTCTCTTAGAAGAGTAAAAGAAAAAGAGCAAAAAGAAGCTTTTGAAAAAAGCAAAATTGAAAAAAGTTTTGTAAGTATCCTTAAATCTGTTTTAAAAGAAAAAACTCCCGAAGTTTTAGAAAAAATAAAAGAAAAGGGGACATTACAAGAATTTTTTGATTCTTCAAAAAAAGACTCCAAAGAACTTGAAAAACTTGTCGGAAAAGAAGAGTCAAAAAAGATTATAGAAATCTTAAATAAACAAAAAGAGAAAGTTTTTTCATTAAAAAAAGAAATAAAATTAAGTTCGACAAGCCCAGAAGGAATAAAATTAATCAAAAAATTGCTCTCAGAAAATGAAGATGTTGAAGTAAAGTACATCGCTGCAGGAAGATATTCTTTAATTTCTAAAGGAGAAGATTTGAAAAAAACAGACCAAAAAATTAAGGAATTTATTGAAAAAATTGAAAAACTCCAAAAGAAAGAAAACTTTGAATTTTCTAGTCTATAAATATCACTCAAGAAAGAAACTAAATACTTAAATACCCAAAATTTCTAAAAAAAATATGGAAGAAGCAAAATTTTATGTGAAGATTGTAGGGATAATTTTTGACCCAAAAAGAAGAATGCTTTTAGTTGGAAAGAACTTTGGAGACGAAAGATATTCTTTTTTAGAAGGCAATTTAACCCATGAAGAAGAAATGGATAAAACCCTAAAGAAAGTAACTAAAGAAAAAACAGGATATAAAATACACAATTTAGGGGCAATATACGCAGAAAATGTTTTATCGAATAAAGAAAAGTTAAAAATTCATTTTTTATGTGAAGCAACAGAAGGAAAGGAAAAACCAGGTAAAAATGTTCAAGAACTTGTTTGGGTTAAACCTTCTCAAATCGAAAACAAACTTGGAGTAAAGCTTCCAACAAGATTAAGAGAATATTTAATTGGTCTTGAATAAAAATTCTATGAAACTTAAAAAGTGTAAAAATTGTGGAAAATATACTTTAAAAGGAATTTGTGACAATTGTAAAATTCCTACTTCTGAAGCACATTACAAATTTATAAAAAAAGGCCTTTAAAAAAATTAATTTTAAAAAAGAATTGTTATAAACTTCAAGAAACTTGTTAAAGAATGAAAAAAATCTTGGATGAAGTCCTCTCTTCTATTGAAAAAAAGGATTTAAAAAAAGAAACTCTAAAAAAGACAATTAAATTTTTAGAAACTAAAAAAGAGTTTTACAATTTAGATTTGAATTTGAAAGTAGGAAAATATCTTTTAGATAAAAATTATGATGAAAATCAAATTTGCTCTGGGTTTTTGCAAAGTTCTCCTAAGGACCTAAAAAAAGAAATAAAAGAAAATTTTGGAGAAGAAGTATTAAAAATTTTAGAAGAGCAAGAAAAATTAAAAAATATAATTCAAAAGTCAAAAGAGGAAAAAGAAGAAGTTCTAAGACAAGTAATTATTTCTTCCTTAGACAACTTTGATTCAATAATTATTGAAATTGCATTAAAATTAATTGAATTAAAAGAGAACCAAGATAAGGAACTCGCAAAAAAAGTAAATGAGTTATATGCTCCTCTTGCAAATCGACTAGGTTTAGAAATTTTGAAAAAAGATATTTTAGAAGAATCTTTTAAGATTTTAAATCCAAAAAAATATTTGGAAATTTCTAATTTTTTAAAAATGTCTCAGATTGAAAGAGAAGAATTTGTAAAAAAAATAATTAAGTATTTTGAAGAAAAAATTAAGAAAAAAATTAAGAATTTTAAAATAAAAGGAAGAGAAAAACAAATTTACAGTATTTATGAAAAGATGACTAAAAGAGGAGTTCCACTAAATAAACAAAGAGATCAATTTGCAATCCGAATTATTTTAAACACGATAGAAGAATGTTACATTGTTTTAGAGGAAATAAATAATGAGTTTCCTATCCTTGAAGGAACATTAAAAGATTACATAAAAAGCCCAAAAGAAAATGGATATCAATCAATACATTTTGGAATAACTTTTGAAAATAAACTTCTAGAAGTTCAAATTAGAACTAAAGAAATGGATGAATTTGCCGAAGAGGGAAAAGCAGCTCACTGGGAATATAAAAAAATAAAGGGAGATAAAAAATTTGAAAAGAAAACCGGATGGTTAAAAGAAGTTTTAAAATTAAAAAACAAAAAAAGTTCGATAATTGATGGATTAAAAATTAATCTTTTTCAGGATAAAATATATTGTTACACTCCAAAAGGAAAAATTATTGAATTAAAAAAAGATTCTACAGTCCTTGACTTTGCATATAAAATTCATGCAGAAGTTGGCAACCATGCAGTTGGAGGAATTGTAGAAGGAGTTTTTGTTCCACTAAAAACAGTTTTAAAAAATGGAGAAACAGTTGAAATAACTACAAACAAATTTCAAAGACCAAGAAGAGACTGGATAAAATTTGTAAAAACAAGTTATGCAAAAAAAATTATTTCTCGTGATGTTAAGCGGTTTGAAAAGATTCCTGTACCAAGAGTAAAACCTATTGAAGATTCAAAAGAAATTAAATTAGAAGTTCCTGTTAAAATGACTGAATTCCCTCACCACGTTTTAAATTTTGCAAAATGTTGTAATCCCCTTCCTCCAGAAGAAATAATTGGAGTTTTAAAGTCCTACAAAAGAGGGATGATTCATAAAAAAGGTTGTGAAAGAATAAAAGAAACAAAAAAACACCAATTTGAAACAAAGTGGATTGAAAATTTTGAAAGCCCAATAAAAATCACAGTTGAAGGAAAAGACCGGCCTGGAATCCTCGCGGATTTATTAAACACAATTTCAAGAAAAGGATTCAAAACTTTAGAAGCAAATGCAAAAATTTCAGGAAATGAAAATGCCGAATGTTATTTTATTTTAAAATTAGAAAATCTTGAAGAATTAAAAGAAGTGATTGAAAGAGTTAAAAAAATTGAAGGAGTTTACAAAGTTTGGTTAGATTAAAATAAAGTGAAAAAATTTATAAAGTGTGATTACTATAAAATTACATATGGAATCCTTAGATTACGGAAAAGCATGGACAAATGGGAGGATTAATCTTAAGAAAGTCAAAGATAGGATTTGTGAAAGTTTAGGAGAAACTATTCAAAAGAATACATATTATTTTGGATATTACTTTGCAGGAAATGGAATCAGATTAAATCTCTCTATAGAGGGAAATGATTTATCAAAAATTCCAGAAATCGAAAAAATATTAACGGACGAAGATTTTAAACCTATAAAATTAAAATAAAGTTTTTTGTTCTTTAGAAAATTTCACTTCTTTTTTGACAATCTCCATATCTTGCTCCCAAAGTGGAAGTAACTTTCTGTTGTAAATTATCGCCGCTGGATGAAAAAGAGGAATTAGCTTTATTTCTACTCTATTAATTTTAACTATTTTTATTTTACCATGAACTTGAGTAATTCCGGGTTGTTTATCCATTAATTCAAGATTTCCTTCACTTAAAAAAAACTTCGTTGCATAATTTCCAAGTGAACAAATCACTTTTGGTTTTATTTTTTTTATTTGTTCCAAGAGCCATGGAGTGTGGGCTTTAATTTCTTCAGGCAAGGGGTCTCTGTTTTCAGGGGGCCTACACTTCAAAATATTTGCTACATAAATTTCTTCAAGACTAAGCCCAACATTATTGAGAAGTTTGTCAAGATTTTTTCCTGAAGCCCCAACAAAAGGTAAACCCTGTAAATCCTCGTTTTTTCCTGGAGCTTCCCCTACAAAAAGAATATTGGCATTCAAATTTCCCTTCCCAACAACAATATTTGTGCAAAGTTTACAAATTTCAGTTTCTTTAACAAGACGAATATATTCAGGTTCAACCATACAAAAAAGAAAACAAATCTTTTTAAATAAATTATTATTGAACAAAATATGGAAAGAACATTAGTCTTAATTAAACCCGATGCAGTTGCAAAAGGACTTTCGGGGCAAGTTATTTTTGAATTAGAAAATGCTAAATTGAAAATGATTGGATTAAAATTAGTAAATGTGAAAAAAGAACTTGCTGAAAAACATTACGAAGAACATAAAGAAAAACCTTTTTTTGAAAAATTAATAAAACACTTAACAGGAGAATTTCATAATAAAGCAAATGTTGTTGCTATTTGTTATGAAGGAGAAAATGCAATTTCAAAAATAAGAGAACTTGCTGGAAAAACTTTTCCAGACGACGCTGAATTCCATTCAATTAGGGGAAAATATGGTAGACATAATCAAAAAACAGATTGCGTTGAAAATGTAATCCATGCTTCAGACTCTCCTGAATCTGCAAAAAGGGAAATTTCTCTTTGGTTTGAAGAAAAAGAACTAATAAACTAAAACATCTTGTTTTCTCCAACAATCCTTAAAAGATATAAAATCAATTTTAATTTATGAAACTAAAAAAAAGTCTTTTATTTTTATTGGCACCAATACTAATTACTGGATGTTCAAATATCCAAAATATTCCTAAAGAAG
Source organism: Candidatus Woesearchaeota archaeon (assembly GCA_964581315.1). Classification (GTDB taxonomy): domain Archaea; phylum Nanobdellota; class Nanobdellia; order Pacearchaeales; family GW2011-AR1; genus GW2011-AR1. Next base: position 6,581 of record CAZONG010000008.1, read on the forward strand.
AAAATCAAAAACCGAAAATTGATACAGTTTATGTAACAAAAGAAGTTCCTGCACCAATAAACCCTCTTGACACTCTAAAAGGGAATGATGCTTATGTAAAGGCAAAAGAGTTTTTTGAAAAAGGTCAAAATTTTTATGATGATGGAAAAGACGATTCCTCCAAATTTTATTTTAACAAGGGAATTAAAATCCTTTCTCAGGCAAACCTTTCTTCAGATGATTATAATTTCATTGACCCGACTGGGACTTTGAATAATTTGGAACAATATAAAGGACAAAAAGAAGCTTTAGAAAATGGAATAGAAGTTTCAAAAGAAGAAATTGCAAATGCCGAAAACAAATTTCCAATGGGCGAAAAATTTGCAGAGAGAGTTGCCTACTACAAAAAACTTTACCAAACAAAACAAAATAAATGGTTTGAAAATTCACTTGAAAGATTTTTACAATATGAACCTTATTTGGACTCTCTTGGAAGACAAAAAAACCTTCCAGAGGTGATTAATTTTATGTATCCGGTTGAAAGCGGAATGATTAATTCTGCAAAGTCTAGAGTTGGAGCAAAAGGTTTAGGCCAATTTATGACACAAACAGGAAAAATTTGGGGCTTGAAAATACTAGGGTACTGGTACGATGAAAGGGAAGACCCACTAAAAGCTCTTCCTACTTCATATGATTATATTAATTTTCTAATTTCAGATTTAAATAACCCTAATTTGGCAATAGCTGCTTATAATTGGGGAGAATCAAGAATCTTAAAACAACTTGAAAGATTTAACTCTTTTTCATATGATGAACTTCTAGAGAAAAAAGTTCTACCTCGAGAAACTCTTGAACACCTTCCTAAAATTTATGCATATATGCTTTTAGCTAAAGAGACCACCTTAAAAGATCCTAAAAAAGATCCGATTCTTGAAAAACTCCTAACAAATGATTTTGATACTGTAACAATTCACCACCAAACAGGATTTGGAGTAATGTCAAAAATCCTTGGAATTTCAAAAGACGAACTCAAGGCATATAATCCCGCATATAGGTTTGATGCAACTCCTCCTGAAAGAATTGTTAACGGAGAATACGCATTTGAAGTTAGAATTCCAAAAGGAAAAAAAGAAGAATTCATAAAAGAATTAGCTAAAGTTAAAAAAAGGTTTGAATTTGAAGGAGGAAGTTATGTGATAAAAAAAGGAGATACCTTGAGTGGAATTGCAAGAAGATTTGGTGTTTCTTTATATGAATTAAAAAAAATAAATGGGTTTCCAAGAGTTATTTACTCTGGACATAAATTAATTATTCCTGGAAAATAATTTTAAGCTTTATCCTTAATTCCTTGATTGGTTACAAAGTAAACTGCTTCTCCATCAGGTAAATTTGGACTGTCAATTAATTTTGCAACACGGCTTCCTTGCTTTGCTCTTCTTAAATACAATCTAAAAGTTGAAGCGTGCCCGACGATGTTTCCACCTATTGCTGTTGTTGGGTCTCCAAAAAGTTGAGCCGGATTTGCCATCACCTGGTTTGTTACGTAAACTGCCAAATTATAAGTTTCTGCAATTTTCATAAGTTCGTGCATATACCGATTCAATTTTTGTTGTCTATCTGCTAATTGGCCTCTTCCCGCAAATTCTGCCCTAAAGTGAGCTGTAAGGGAATCAATAACAATCAATTTGATTGGCTCCCCTGCCTTTATCATCTCTCCAATCTTTTCCAAAAGTAAAATCTGGTGGTCAGAATTAAATGCTCTTGCAACTAAAATATTTTTCAAAACCATTTCAGGATTTGCGCCTATTCCTTCAGCAATTTGAGTTATCCTTTGAGGTCTAAAAGTTCCTTCAGTATCAATATAAACAGCTTTTCCTCCGGCTCCGCCTTGTTCAGGGGGGAGTTGTGCATTTACTGCTAAAGTTAACCCTAACTGTGTTTTCCCCGAACCATACGCTCCAAAAGCCTCCGTTATCGCTCTAGATTCAATCCCCTTTCCACCCAGAAGTTCATCAAAACTTTTACTTCCCGTTGTAATGTTAGAGATGTTTGACCTTTTTTTTGCAAACTCCATTCCATCGCTAAAACCTAATTCTAAAATATTTCTTGCTGCTTGAATTGCTTTCCTTGCAACCGCTCCACTAACTCCTGCAGCATCAGAAAGTGAAGTCGGGCTCATCACAGCCAAACCCATCATATCATAAACCCCTGCGTTCTCTAATTTTGAAAGCGCAGCTGGACCAATTCCCGGTAAATCAGTTAATTCGACAGATTTCTCTTCTTTTTTACTTTTAGATTTTTTTGGTTCTTCGTCAGAAATAGCGTCTTTTATTTCTTCAACTTCTTTTTTTGTTGCCATTAAAAGACAAAACGACTTTCATTTATAAAGTTTATAACAATTTAGAATATACTTTTAAAAACTAGGTTAAAAAACAAAACAAAATCCAAAAGACCAAAAAGTAAAAATAAAAAACTTTCAAATTTTCCCCCTGTTTTCAAAAACCCCTTAATTCTAAATTTGAAGGGATAAAAAAGTCTAACTCCTTGTTTTGTAATTGAATCTCCAACTAAATGACTCATATATCCAACTAAAAAACCAAAAGAAACAAAAGGAAAATAAAAATAAAGTAAAATATAAATTCCCAACATAAACAAAACACTGTGCATTATTCCTCTGTGTTTTGTAAAAGCAGTCAAAACACGAGAGAAAAATCTCTTTCCAAATTTTGAAGTGTAAGAATCTAAATCAGGAAGAAATGTTGCAAAAATAAGGGAACCAAAAAACCAAAAAGGATTTTGAACAGAATTTATTAAAATAAGTCCAATAAAAAGCGAAAAAGCAAGATGAGTTCTTGATAACATGAAAATTTTAAAGAAAAATAGTTAATATAATTTATCACGATAATTGTTATAAACAAAAAAAATTTGCTAAACAAATGAAATGGCCTTATGAAGGTTACAAAAGAGTATTAAAGGAATATGATTCTTCAGAAAGAGAGAAAGGAGAACTTGATTTGGATACCTTAAATGGAAGAATTACTTTGGGTAAAAACTATCGGAAAGATATTTCAACTTTATTAGGAGAAGATTTTAATGAATTTTTATATAATGAAATGATCAAGAAATATATTGAATTTGGAGAAATTTTTTTGAAAAACTAAATTTCTAATTCATCAATAAGTCTTTCGACATTGATTTCTTCAACAGAGTCAACAATTAATTCTGGATTGTTAAAATAAGAATTCATTCTCACACTTCCTCCAAAAACAAATTCTTTTCCTAAAAGATTTTCTTTCTGATTTTTCATTTTTTCTTCATCTTCAAATTCATTAAGCCCTAATTTTTGAACCATATCATGAAATAAAACCGCACGAGTGTTTTCAGTTCCGTCATCAATTACAATGTTTAAAATTGCCCTTTTTTCAGTTGGAGCTCCCGAAGAAATTTCTTCTTCAGTTACTTTTCTTCCAGTTTCTGTGTTAGCATGAAAAAACCTTAAGTCAAAAGCCTGAACTACAAATGCTCTTGCATTTACTTTGTCTCCAACATTAAATTCCTGTATATCTTTTTTCTTAATTGGCTTCTCTGTTTTAACATTTGGAAATTGTTCTTTACTTAATTTTAATTCTGCAAAACTTCCCATATGAACTTCTCCTTGTCTCATGTTTCCAGAAGTTACTTCTATTGAAACCCCTTCTTTAATGATTCCATCTTCAATCATCTTTATGTGATTGGTGTCCCAAAGAACAAGTTTTATGTTAGAAGTGTCATCTGCAACAATCATGTTTACCACTTTTCCTTCTTCCCCTGCTTTTGTTTTAAAAGTTCTAACTGGATAAAGAGTAATAACTTTTCCTGTAAAATGAACTTTTCTCATTCCGGGAAGAAGTTCATCAATTTTTAATTTCTCATTGTCAAAAGAAATTCCAAGTTCTGCCGCAATAACTTGCAGTGCTCCTTCACGACTAATTAACCCAGAGAGTTTAGACCTCTTAGCTTCAACTCTCCTGTCAATTTCTTCCTCTTCTATCCCAGAAATTTTACATAACTTTGACAAAATTTTTTCATAACTTCCTTCCATAATAATCAACCCCTCCAACAAAAATTAAATTTTTCGTACTCATTATTAAAAAAAATCAACATTCTTTTTAAGCATTTTGTAAATTTGAAAGTAACAATTGGAAAAAGAATTACAAAAACCCTAAACGTTTATAAACTCCTGAAATTTTTTAAAAAAATGGTTGGAATAAATGGTGCAAAATACAAACTGATGCCGGAGTCTCCGGATGTAGATCTTGAAAAAATTTCTGAAGCTGCAAAAAGAATTGTGGAAAGATTTGGTGGAACAAATAAAGAGTATTCAATTGAACCAATTGCATTTGGTCTTAAAGCGGTAATCGTGTTTTTCTTTTATCCAGACGACAAAAACACTGAAGAATTGGTAGACAAATTTCAGGAAATTGAAGATGTGGCTTCAGCACAATTAATTGACATGAGAAAGATTGCATAAATCTTTATTAATAAAAAATTCTTTCATTCTCTAAAATGAATCAAGTAAAAAAAGACCTTGAAAATATTCGGTCAAAACTTATTGAACACATAGAAAAAACCTATGAAAAAGAAAAGGCAAAAGAATTTATTGAAAACATTAAATCAATGAATGATGAAGAGTTCACAAAATTTCTAGAAGAACAGGGTTTAATCGGAGGTAAAGAAAAAACTCAATCAAAATGTATCTTTTGCTCAATTGTTTTTGGAGAAATTCCTTCAGCAAAAATTGGAGAAAATGAAAAAGCAATTGCAATTCTTGATATAAAACCTGCTTCATTGGGCCATTCATTAATAATTCCAAAGGAACACATTGAATCAAAAGAAAAAATGCCTGGTGAAGTTGGAAAGCTAGCAATTGAAATCCAAGAAAAAATTAAAAAAGCATTTAATCCAAAAAAAATTGACTTAATTTCAACTAATGTTATGGGGCACGAAGTTTTGAACATTTTGCCCGTATATAAAGATGAAAGCCTGGAGTCACAAAGAAAAAACCTCTCCATTGAAGAAATTCAAAAAATAAAAGAAAAAATAGAAAAGGAAAATAAAAAGAAAGAAGAAAAACCTACTAAAGAAGAGAAAAAAGAAGAACCCCTTGTTGAAATAAATGAAGAAAATACTTGGTTACCGAAAAGAATTCCCTAAAAACCAAGTAACTTAAAAAAAGAACTCAAAATATTGGTTTCTAAAAAAATCCAAAGTAAAATAAATGCAATTAAAAACACAGGAGAAAATTGAATTCCATAACGAACAAAAACCTTCTTTTTGTTTTTCAAAAGTTTAATTTCTTCTTCACTTAGTCCATTCCAATCCATTTTTATTAATTTTTTTCCTACTTTAACGTCTTCATATAACCAATCTCCAACAGTTAACTTTGAAGGAGAAACTCCTCGAACCATACAAAAATCATCGACTGCTTTCAAAAAGAAAAATAAATAGGGAAAAACAAAAACAAAAATTGCAAAAGAAAACAAATAATCAATATAAAAACTTAAAACTAAAAAAACCAAAGCAAAAGAAGTTGAAGCCCAAATGAATTTTTTATTCTTCTTAAATAAAAAGATAAATCCCTTCTTAAATTTGTCAAAGTTAGAAACACCAATTATAAAACTTAAAACAATTCCATAAACTGCACCAGCAAAAAGATAAATTAAAATGAATGAAATAAAAAGTTCTAAATTTTGAGTTATTGTTGGGAAGACTGGTAAAACTGCTCCTAAAGAAATCATGAGTTTCATATCTCCTCCTGCAAACATCTTACTATAATAAAATAAATTTCCTAAAACTAAAAAGATCAAAAAGCCAATTAACCCTTGATAAAATAAAGAAAAATCCATGTTTACTGAAAACAACGAATAAAAAAACCTAAATCCAAGAGCAAAAGCAATTAAGCTAAAATTAAGCCAGTTTGGGATTTCTTTTGATTTAATGTCTGAAACAGTTGCAAAAATAAGCCAAACTAAAGCCAATCCATATAAAAAAATCACCTCAATCATGAATCACTTTGGTAAAGAGAGTTTATAAAAATTAATTTTTCTTCTTTTTCTTCTTTTGTGAAGATTCCTTCATTTCAATATTTCCAAGCCTAAATTTTCCCCCTGTTTTGTAAGGGTGCTTCTTCTTTTCTCGAAGCTTGTCTTTCTTCTTATTTCTTCTTTCTCCAGCGTCTCTCATCAAAAAAATAATATTAAGAAGTTTAAAATATTTACTAAAAAGAATTTCTTAAAAACTTAATTAACAAAGCAGGTAGGTTCTTTAGCAAGACTACTTACGTCATACTTTCCAGCAGTAAGTTTTGAATCCCCTTTCTTTCCATTAATTGAAATGTCGCTACACTGTAGGTCACAAGTAACTGTTGAACAAGTTGGAATTTTATATTTAGCAAAAGTTCTTTCGCTTGAAAAGACTGCACAACTCGATTTAACATTCAAATTGTCTTCATTAACATTAAGGGTCCTTTCTGCAAGGCAATAACTGTACTGACTTCCCCCTGTACATGCTAAATTACAATCATTAATCACATTGTCAACATTTGTTGGGTTAATCAAATTCTTAAAAAGACTCCAACCTGTAACAAAACCAACAATAAGAACAACTAAAATGATTAATCCTAAGATTAAAAGAATTATTGTACTTGTACTCAAACCCTGTCCTTTTTTATTTTGAATTGCCATCTCTTCTTAGATAAACTGAGTAAAAAATATTTATAAAACTTCCTATGAGGGGACTTGATACTTTACTGAGAACAAAAGTTCTGGCTTTCCACCAATTCCCAAGACTCCTCCACTGGTTGGGCTTTCTTCCTTATAAAAATATTTTCGTCCATATTCCTCGGTAAGATTAAAAAATTTGACCAAGTTCTCCTGGGAAATTTCTTGATTTTTATAAAAAAGATATTGATCTGCATTAGAATTGATTTTTTGTAATACGCTTATTCCAACAAAAGAATTGTTCGTTTTAAAGTCAGAAATAAAAAATGTTAAAAGTGCAAAACCACAAAGAGCAAAAATTCCAAGAACTAAAAGGGTCACTGGAAGGTCTCCTTTTTTATTCCTTTTTTCAATTTTTTTTATCATTTTTGGGAATACCTCTTAACAATTTCGTCTTTAGTCTGATTATAATCTAATGAAAACTTTTCTTCGGTTGCCATTTTATATAAGGTCTTATCGACTGAAATCTTTTTCAATTCAGACTTTAATGAAACATAAGTAATAAGAGATTTTGTTAAAAAAGGTGCACTGCCTTCATAGGAGGTTTTTGAAAAGATTCCAGGCCTAAAGTCTACAACTGATTTTGTTCCCCCTAAAAAAGAAGCTCCGAAAATAAAAAAAATCATCATAATGATAATTAGTATTGTTGCAACTATCCAAGTCAAAGTTTCACCGATTTGTCCTTTTTTGTTTAACATTCTATTTTGTATTCTGAGTTACTTTCCCAACGATGGATAAAATTTTAATTAAATATATTGAATCATCCTTTGCTTTTGCAAAAAAACTTTTCTCACTACAAACTGCAAGGTTTGAACTTGAAACAGTGGAATTGCAATCCGAAATCCAATTTTTATTTCCTTCTGAAATTAAAAAGGCAGATTTTCTTAAATCCCCTTCTGAAAAAAATTCAGCTTGAGTGTAATATGGAGGTCTTTGAAATTCTTCTGAAATTGTAAAATTAAGTGAACATTTTTCTAAAAAATTGTCTTTGAAGTCCTCTCTGAATCCTCCTTGAGGATTTATTAAAAGAGGGTTAAATTCCCCTCCAAAATAAATGCAATCTGCAACTTTTTGAGAAAGAGTATCTGCTTCTTGTTTTCTTAAGTCGTAACTACTTCCGTAAAAAGTGTTCACCATTAAAACAATTCCAACTGCAACAATTACGAGAATTGCAAACCAGTAAACTGAAAGCAATTTGTCTCCTTTTTTATTTATTCTTTTTGAAGTGTTTCTTTTTTTTATCATTTTATTTAAATTTTGAAAAAGTTAAAACATAAAATCCTTCTCGCCCGGGTTTCTCCTCGGGATAAGCAGTTACATTTATGTAATTAAAAAAATGGTATTTTGTTCCTCCCTTGTCACTCAATTTGACCGTAACATAATTGTCCTTAATTTTTATGATGTCTGAAAAAGGAATTCCATTCTTATCTGAAACTGATTTTAACTCCTTAAGATTTAATTCCATTAACATATTTGGTTTTGCAGAGTCAATTAAAATAGCAATATTTTTTGAATAAGAATCTTCAAGAACAACTGCTCCTCCCCCTTGCTTTAAAAGAAATAAAACAAGAATTGTCAAATAAAGAAGATTCAAAACTAAAAAAATAATATTCTCTACGAGTAACTCTCCTCTCTTATTCATGTCATAAGAAGAAAAAAAGAATTAATAAAGTTTTTTAACTCGAAGTTGAAATTTCTTGGCAATTTAGTGCCTTCATTTCCGGAGAATTTGGCTCAATTAAAGACGGGGAAATATAATAATTTCCGGAATCTCCTTGAACAACGGGGGCAATGAAATATCCAGCCGCTCCACCTGTTGCTAAAGCAATTCCTCCAATAACCCATCCTGCTCCTCCAGTTAAAGCCCCTGCAACAAAAACTGCACCTCCAATAAAAGCCCAAGTCACTTTATCTGTTTTGCTTTTAATACCCATTAAAGAATAATATTGGTGGTCTAAATTCACATTTTGAAAATTATTTTGTATCTGGTTTGTCTTATAAAAATATTGAGCATAACTTTGACTAGAAGAATAATTATGTGAAGAAAGATAATTATAAAATCCTTTACTACTCATCTCCCCTGAACTAAGTCCTGAAATAGATTTTACGGAATTATCAAATGCGATCTGACTGCAAATAGAACAGTACCATTGAGGATTTGTATCTGCACCAACATAATTTATCTTTCCTTCTCCAAACATCCACCAACATTGTGCAAGTTGGTCAGCAAGAGCTTTATACACGTCGTCTTGAGTTTTGACTTTAATTACTTCTGGTTTTGTCATAGATTCGCAAGTCCCGTCAACACTTAAACAAACATATTGTCTTTTACATTGCAAAGGAAAAGTATCCGTCGGTAAAATTGATTTTCCTCGGGTAATAACTGAATTGTGGCAAATGTCTTGGTCTGTTTGTTTACCCAAATTTAATTTGAAAAGGAAAAAAAGAATAATTGCAAAACTTACAACTAAAATTATTAAAATTACAATCTGTTGAGTTGTTAATTCCCCTTTTTTGAACATTTAAATCACTCCTAAGTTCCCAAACAAAGTGTAAAGACCTATTAAAGCTATCGCAAAAATAATAATCCAAATCAAATATTTGATAAATTCGTCTAAGTTCATGAATTACTCACCCCTATGTTTCCCGATGATTTTGAAATTTCAATATCCGTTCCCCCGTCTGAAGGAGAATTAATTTTGAATTCTTTAAATTTGTTTAAATTTTTTACATTGAGGCAAACCCCGTCACTGTCACACTTTTCTATTTGAGAAGTCCAATATTTTGTAATAAAAGAAGGAGTGTCACAAATGCATAGACAACTTTGTCCAACGCAAGAGTTTGGTTTTACTTCACTTCCAACAAAACTAAATACATACCAAGAAGCAGGAGTCACGTCTGTAACTTTCTCACTTAAAACGGCTCCAGCGTCAACTCTTTGAACAATGTCTTTTATTCTTGAAATAGTGTCCTTTGCCTGATTAAGTTTTTGATCCTGAACACTTGTGTAATATATTGAAACTAAGAGATAAACTAAAATTGCAATCCCAATTAAAGCAATTACTAACTTCACAACTTCACTTGCAAGAAGCATTCCTTTTTTTTTCTTTTTAATCATTTCAAAAATAAAACCCTCCAAAAATTCCCGGCAGTTGTGTTTGTTGGAAGATTATTAAAAAATTCCAAGATGTTTCCCCTAA
>CAZONG010000009.1:0-16102 GCA_964581315.1 Candidatus Woesearchaeota archaeon
CAAACAGAATTGATAACTCACTTTCTCAAATTGATGTTCAACTTAAACGTAGAGCAGACTTAATTCCAAATTTAATTGAAACTGTAAAAGGTTATGCTAAACACGAAAAGTCAATTATGACTGAAGTAACAAAAGCCAGGCAAGCAATGATTTCAGCCAAAGGCCTTGCTGGAAAAGTTAAAGCAAATGGGGTTTTAGAAGGCGCACTTGGAAAACTTTTTGCAATCGCTGAAAACTACCCAGACTTAAAAGCAAACACAAACTTCATTGAGCTTCAAAGAGAACTCTCTTCTACCGAAGACAGAGTTGCATACGCAAGACAAAATTATAACGACTCAATTTTAACTTACAACAACATAGTTCAAAAATTCCCAGGAGCACTCTTTGCTAGTATGTTTGGAAGAAAAGTGAAAGAATATATTCAAATCGCTCCTTCTGAAAAAGTTGTACCTAAAGTAAGTTTCTAAGATGAGGTCAATAGCTACAAAGATTGAAAATTCTGAAAAAGATTTAAAGATTACTTTTGAATTTAAAGAAAAACCAAATGTAAAAGAAGTCCAAGAATTGTTCCTCCCCGGTAAAACTGTTTCAGATTACCTTATCAAAAAAGGATTTATCTCCAAAAAAGGTACAGTTCTTGTTCATTTTGAAAGCGAAGAAGTTTTCTCATATAAAACAAACTCTGGAACATACAAATTATTTTTCCACTTTTACCAAAAACCAAAAGAAGAATATTCTTTTCATTATAATTAATTTTTGTAAATAACCAAAAAATCCTCATCCGTTCCTTTTGCTTTCCTAGCCTTTTCAAAAACTTCTTTAGAAATTTTCATAAATTCTTCATTAGATTTTAATCCTGGATTGTGAACATAAATATTTTCTTCGTCATAACCTACCATCGGAACAAAATGTCCCTGGTAACCTTTTTCCGTCACTCCAGAAACAATATTCCAATCTAATAAAACAATTGGAACACTTTTTTCATTTATTAAAAAAAGGATTTTTTCTAAAGAGATGCCCTTTTCAAATAAATTAACCCCCCCTTTTCTGGCTTCATCGAGTCTTTTTTTAGAAAGATTAAAATCCGTTTCACTATATTTTTTATAAAAATCCAATTTTAAATTTTCCTCATACAGCGTTAAATGTTTAGAATAAAAGTCCACCCTAAGCCCAAGCTTTGCTGCCACTGTCGCAAGTTGTATAGTTGAAACCCCCTTCCCTTCTTTTGATTTTGTAAGAAGTTCAATTTCTTCAATTGGTTTAACCTTTCCAAAATAATCTAAAACCATTTTAAGTGAAGCTGGACCACAATTAACTCCCGTTGTCTGTTTAAAAAAAGGAACGTTTATTTTCATAAAAAAAGAGGTATAAATAAGTTTATAAAAATTGTCTCAATTATTTCTATATGGAACATATTGACTTCAGAGACCAAATTTCAAGGAACAAAAGAAATTCAGTTTTCTTAATGATTTTTGTAGCAATAACTATTGTTCTTTTAGGTTATGTAATTTCTTTTGCTTTTGACCCCGGTTATTTTTTCTTAATAATGATTGTCGCAATAATTTTTTCAATAAGTTACACTTGGATAAATTTTTATAATTCAGATAAAATTGCAATAAGTGCTGTTCGAGCAAAACCAGCAGACAAAATAAAATATAGAGATTTTTATAGACTAGTTGAAAGTTTAACTGTCGCTTCAAGTCTACCAATGCCAAGACTTTTTGTTATGGATTCCCCTTCAATAAATGCTTTTGCTAGTGGAAGAGACCCTGAGCACGCCGTTGTTTGTGTGACAAATGGTGCTTTAGAAAAACTTGACCGTCGAGAACTTGAAGGAGTTCTTGCTCACGAAATGGGTCACATTGCAAATTATGACATTCGTTTTATTACTCTAGTCGCAGTAATGGTCGGAATGATTGCAATTATTTCTCAAATTTTCTTAAGAAGTTTGTGGTTTAGTGGAGGCGGAAACGATAACAAGGGTTCAGGAATTTTTATTATTCTTGGAATTGCCTTAGCAATTTTAGCCCCGATAGTAGTTTCTTTAGTTCAACTTGCAATTTCACGTAAAAGAGAATTCACTGCAGACGCAACAGCTGTAAAGTTTACAAGAAATCCAAATGGACTTATTGGTGCTTTAGAAAAAATAAAAAAAGAAAACACCCCTGAAAAAAAAGTTTCAAAAGCTCTTGCACCCCTTTTCTTTTCAAATCCTTTCAAAGGAAACTTAACTGCAACTCATCCTCCATTAGAAAAAAGAATTGAAGTCTTAAAATCCTTCTAAACAAATTTTATAAATCATCTTTAACTCAATAATTTATGGGTTTTATAAGAAGTGGGATAGTTTTTATTCTTGCAATTGCTCTTTTCTTAGGACTCTTCGTTGGAAATCTTTTTTTAACCCTTAATTGGTCTCTTGATTACAACCACGTTTCTCCTTACATTCAAAATATCTCTAACGACCTTGCACAGTCCTCAGGTGCAAAAGCAATTATCCTTCAAGAATATAATTCAAAAAATTCACTCTGTAACTCTCAAAACAAAACTTCCTTAAATTTTAGTTTCAACGAAGAAGAAATAATTGTCCCATGTGAAGAAGTGAATAACGGAGCAAAGTCTGTAATTGAATATGTCATCAACGAGTCTGTTCCACTTTATTATTATAAAAATTACAACTGCAGTCTAATTGATTGTGTCCAAAAAGAAAACCAACCTCTTGCGCTCGTGTCACAAAATGCAAAAGACTACTGGGGAAAACAATTTTATTCTGTAATTATTCTTTGCTTAATTGCCTTCGGACTCCTCTTCATTTTCGTAAAAGAAAAACATAATGCCTTCGTCCTAGCTGGAATAATGACTATTTTTTCAGCAATTCCATTCAGACAAATAACTTGGATTCTTTCTTTACTTCCAGATTTACTTCCTTTCAAAATAATTCCAATTTTCTTTACAGAAGCGGGAAGTGTCTTTACTTTTATGTTAATTTTGGGAATAATCTTAATTTCCCTTGGAATCGGAATCAAGTTCTTTGATTGGGGAATGAAATTGGATGGATTAATCCGTAAAACTTTCAAAAGAAAAGACAAAGAAAAGAAAATTGAAAAAGAAGAAGAAATAAAGACTGAAGAAATAAATGAAATTGTAGAAAAAAAAGTAAAAGAAGAATTAAATAAAAAAGAAAAAACTAAAAAGAAAAATAAAAAGAATTAATTCTTACTTTCTTTGTCTTGCTTTTCTTGTTCTTTGGCTTTGTCTCTTTCTTGTCTTGCAACAAAACCTTTAATGAATGTTGAATGTGAATCTTTGTCAACCAAATTTTCTAATTTATATCCTTTAAGAGTTCCAACTTGAACAAGTTCGCCTTTAATTTTGTCTTCCATATTCTCACTCAATTTATCTGAAACAATTACTTCTCCCTCAGAAAAACTAGCAAGTTTTTTACACATTGTTAAAAGAGTTCCAAGACTCATAAATTTGATACTTGTTTTTTCAACCTTGGTAATTATTGTTCCATAATTTATTGAAATTCCAAACTCAATTCTTTGTTTAAATTTCTTGTTGTGTTCATTCAAAATATTTTTAATTTTTTGAGAAACCAAAACTCCTGTTTTCTGATTCTTAAATGTTTTAGTTATAGCTGGAGCAAGAACATAAAAGAAATAACTTCCATTTTGATAAACAAATCCTTTGTTCTCCTCAACAAGTCTTTCAATACTTAAGAAAGTCTCTTTTACGTTTCCTTTTCCTGAACTAATTTCTGGATAATTTTTAACCGAGATACATCCAACTGTTGCATTTTGTTTTGTTCCAACAATTGAAAGAGAAAGTTCAACTTCTTTTTTTGAATCAAAAATTGAATTGTCCTCAATTACTTTTGCAACCTCACTTAACTTTTTTACTTCCCTTTGTTTTTTAGACCTAACAAAAATGTGTGGCTTGTAACCTTTTTTGAAAACAAGGTAAGCCCCTAAAGCAAGAATAAGAATTATAAAAATCCAAAGAAATGTCGGGAATGAAGAAATTGTTTGATCTAATTTTTGAACTTGAACTGCATTTCCAGAAAGTGAAACTGTTTTACTAAAGTCCCCAACAACAACATTATATTCTCCATCTGGAGCACTTATCATATAGTCTTCTGAAGAACCAACTGGTAAAGAAAGAGGAATACTTACATTATCTTTTCCGATTTGTAAAGTTAAATTTCCTTCGTAAAAAACGTTTCCAGTGTTTGTTAAAGTTAAAGTTCTGTTAACAATTTTAGAAGTTATCTCCCTTTTTTCCAAAATATTAAATTGTGCGCTGTTTATCAATTCAGCCGAATATGCTGAAACTTCAAAAGTTGCTGGAGCTTGACTGTCTTCAACAAGATATTCAAATTGTGCGTCCGTTTTAGTTGTAATTTTTTTTATTATGTTCCCGCTTGAATCTTTTATTGCAACATAAGTATCTAAATTTGGGATATTTTTTCCTGTTTGGTCATGTAAAACTACTTTTCCGGTTAAACTTTCTCCAGGTAAAACACTTTTATTTGTTAAAAGAACTTCAACACTTGTTGGAACAGATAAAATATTCAAAAAAGAAATTTTTTCTCCTGAATTTAAAATCTCTCCAGAAGAACTTTTGTCATCAATAGAAAAAGAAAGTTTGTGACTTCCTGCAGAAAGGTTGCTTGGAATTTCAAAAGAACCTGAAAACCCTCCATTAGTTACTGCACCACTAAAATTCTTTCCTTCAAAATTTGCATAAAATTCTCCATTAACATTTTCTCCATTTTCCTTCACTGCTGAACCATTAAGAATCACTTTCTCTCCTGGTTTAAAAGAATCTTTTAAATTTAAAAATTCAATTTTTACTAACTTTGAAATTTTGAAAGTTTGTGAAGAAGTAGCTAAATTGTTTCCAGCATAAACTTGAAAATCACACTCTCCAGTTAAATTTCCAACTAAAGAACTTAATATTGGAACAACAATATTTTTGTTAATAATTTCACTTGTGGATAAAAACTCTTTGTAAACCTGAATTTTATTCGAACCACAAACCAAATCCATCGACACAACCTCGTTAAAATCGGGATTTGGAGAAATTTGAATTGTTGTGTTTACTTTGTCTCCGAAACTGTAAACGGGGTTTGGCTGATTCTGAAAATTGATGCTTGAGTTTCGGAGACAAAGTAAACACAACAAATCGGGATTTGGAGAAATTTGAATTGTTGTGTTTACTTTGTCTCCGAAACTGTAAACGGGGTTTGGCTGATTCTGAAAATTGATGCTTGCTGAAGCAAAAGAGATTAAAAATAGCACAAAAACAAACGAAATTAAAATTCTCCTCATTTTCTTTTTATTCCTCACAATTGATAAGCAAAAATTATTTATAAAATATGTGGTTGTCAAGAGTTATTCAGGAACGTTTAAATATATTTATTCCATAAGTAAAATATGACTGAAAAAGTTAATCCCTATGAAGTGGGTGGTAAAATAAATTACGACAAACTAATAAAAGAGTTTGGAGTAAAAAAAATTACTCCTGAAATAATTAAGGAAATTGAAAAAATAACTGGAGAAGTTCATCCTTATTTGAGAAGAGGGATTTTCTTTGCTTATAGGGACTTAAAAAAAGTCTTGGACGAATATAAAAAAGGGAACAAATTCTTCCTCTACACTGGACGTGGACCCTCCGGACCCGCTCATGTAGGGCATATTGCAACATGGAGATTCACTAAATGGCTTCAAGACAAGTTTGACGTTGAGCTTTGGTTCCAATTTACAGATGATGAAAAATTCCTCTATAAAAATATGACTTATGAAGAGATTCAAAAGTGGACCTATGAAAATATGCTTGATGTTATCGCGTTAGGTTTTGACCCAAAAAAAACTCACTTCCTAATTGACACAAAGCACGCAGGAATAATGTATCCAGAAGCGATAAAAGTTGCAAAAAAAATAACTTTTTCCTCAATTAAAGCTGCTTTTGGGTTCACCGATTCAAACAACATTGGAAGCATTTTCTACACTGCTATGCAAACAGTACCAGTTTTTTTACCAAACGTATTAAAAAATGAAAAAAGACTTTGTTTAATTCCGATGGCAATTGACCAAGACCCCCACTTTAGATTAAGTCGGGATGTAGTTGAAAAACTCGGACATGAAAAACCAGCAATAATCCATTCTAAATTTATGACTCCGATAACTGGAACAGATGGAAAAATGTCTTCAAGTAACCCCGACAGTGCAATTTTGTTAACAGATTCTCCTGCAGAAGTAAAAAGAAAAATCAACAAATACGCATTTAGTGGAGGAAAAGACACAGCTGAGGAACATAGAAAACTCGGTGGAAACGTTGAAATAGATGTTGCATGCCAATGGCTCAAATATTTCGAATTTGATGACAAAAAACTTGAAAAAATTTATGATGACTACAGAAAAGGAAAACTCCTAAGTGGGGAAGTAAAAAAAATTTTAATTGAAAAAATTAATGAATTTTTAGGCGAACACCAAAAGAAAAGAAAAAACGCAGAAAAATTAATTGAAAAATTTATTTATAAAATTTAATTTTATTTTCTTTGTAGACTTGACAACCAAATGAGATAAATTTGAAAAAAAATCATAAAACTTATTACTAAATATTTCAACTGACCCTAAAGAGAGTTCCCTTTTCAAAATTTTTTCCATAAAATGTTTTGCAACCCAAGACAAAATGAACATTATAACAATTAAAATGAAAAAGTAAGCTCCAAGAGGTTTGTCTTCTAAAAAAGACCTTGCAACGAAACCTAAAAAGAAACCAATTGTACTAAATAAAATTGATTTCAAAAAAGAAATTACCACATTCCACGTGATGTACTTTTTTAATTCGACGTGACTTACCCCTGCAAGAGTTAAACCTGGGATTGATAAAAAAGGGGTCATCTTAACAAAGAAAAGTGTTTTTGAAAAATGATTTTGAAAATGTGTTTCAAGTTTGTACAACGCTTTAACTTTTATTCCAAAAAAGCTTCCATATTCTCCGATAAGTTTTCTTCTCCCAAAAAACCCGAGGGTGTAAAAAATAGCGGCTTCGGCTAAGTCAGAAGTAAAAGATAAAAGAGCAATTAAAAAAATATTAAAGTAGCCTAAAGAAGCAGCAAAAGCAGCAACAGTTGTAACAGCTGAACCCCCGAGAATCATGACAAAGAAAATTAAAATGTATCCACTAGTGTGAAAATATCCAAGTACACTGTTAAACGAATTTAAATCCACCATTCTTCTTTCCTTCAAAACAAGAAATTTCTTTATTAATGTTTTTAAAAAAGATTTATAACCATAAAAACCTTAATCGATAAATGGAAATTTTATTCACTGCGATTTTTGTTTTTGTCATTTCCTTGATTTTTGCCATGATGGAAATTGAAATTGAAGGGAAAAATGGTTGGGCAGCAAAACTTCCAACTTGGTACAGGAAATCTTCTGGACTTTCAAAAATCCATTACTTCTTGAATTCAAAAAAACCTTTAACCGGATACCATTTATTTATGCTCTCTTTTATAATTATAATTTTTCATTCCAGCTTCTTTTTTGGATTAGAATGGACAAGAATTAATGAAATAAGAACACTTTTTTTTATTCTAGCCTTTTTAATTGTTGAAGATTTTTTATGGTTTGAGTTCAATCCTTTTTATGGTTCAAAAAAATTTAAAAAAGGAGAAATTTGGTGGAATTCAAATCAAAGATGGATTCTAGGTTTACCTCTAGAAACATTTAAAGGAATATTTGGGATTTTGATAATATCCTTAATTATCTCAGCTTTCTACAAAAATCTTTTCTTTTTTTATGAATTTGGAGAATTTATTATTGGAATAATTGTTTTAATTTTAATTTCAAAAGCATTTGTAAAACCATATAGAAGATGGTATAAGAAAATGAGAGAAATTGACGAAAGTAAATTCTTTAAAAGAAAAATAAAATTTGAAAAATTCTAAAAAATCCATTCAATTTAAAAACAATCTTCCTTTCATTAAAAGATGGAAGTAGCAGTGATTATTCCAACGAAAAATGAGGAAAATTATTTACCTTTTTTATTGGATGAATTAAAAAATCAAACCTTTAACAAATTCAAAATTTTTCTCGCTGATTCTGATTCAAAAGATAAAACAAAAGAGATTGCAAAGAAAAAAGGAGCTTTTATTGTTAAAGGAGGACTTCCTGCAATTGCCCGAGATAATGGAGCAAAAGAAGCAATAAAAAAAGGTGCAAAAATTTTAATTTTTATCGATGCGGATGTTATTCTTCCTGACAAAGGTTTTGTAGAAAGATCTCTTAAGGAATTTAAAAAAAGAAAACTTGATTTAGCAGGAGTAAATTTAAGTCCTTCTTCAATAAAAGAAAGAAAAAAAGAATCAAAAGATATAAGGTATCTTCTATTCTATTCTATCTACAACCTAATTATGAACTCAAATGAAAATGGAAAAAGGCCCTTCATGCAAAACTACATGATTTCAAAAAGTGAAACACACAAAAAAGCAGGAGGATTTGGAAATATTGAATTTGGGGAAGATTCTGAATATGTTAAAAAAGCCGTTAATAAGTCCTGCAAATTTGGAATATTAAGAACAACAGGGAAAGTATTAATTTCGCCAAGAAGATTTAAAGAAAAAGGCTTTTGGAAAATGGTTGTAGTTTATCTTTACCTGAATGCTAAAGTTCTGTTTGGACACAAATTTATAATTAAGGAAAAAAATATTTATTTTGATAAATAAATTATTTTTTAATTTTTAATTTATTTTTAAGTTTGAAAACTCTTTTTCCATCTTCATCATATTCCAAAATTTTGTTTGAAATTTTCTTCCATCCAAAATAAATAACTAAAATTAAAATAATTAAGAAAAAAGCATAATAACTAATGTTGTTGTAATAGTGAAGAATAGACTTCGCGAAAACTCCAAAGAAATAACCTATTGCAACAAAAAAGATTGTCCTGGGAACATTGTTTACAAGATTCCAATAAATATATTTTTTTAATGGAACATTTACTGCTCCTGCAGCCATAAGCCCAGGTGTAACAAAAGGAGACATCTTCAAAAGAAAAATAGTTTTACCGGGATGCTCTCTATACTTCTCCTCAATTTTTCTAAGGTAAGACTTTTCTTCGAAAAGATTTGTATATTTATCTAAAAATTTCTTCCTAGTAACGTGACCCACAAAATAAAAAAGTGCATCACAAACTAAATCTGCCAAATCAGAAAGAATAAAAATTATCCAAATATTAAAATATCCTAATGAAGCAGCAAATGCCGCAGCAACAGTCATAATTGGTCCTTCAACAATCATGATTAAAAAAATCAAAAAGTATCCATGAACCTGGGCATAAGCTAAAAGGTCGTTAAATGAAAGAATATTCACCATTTTAAAATAAACAACTTTCTAAGTTTTATTAACCTTCCTAAAAGATTTAAAAACAACCATTCCACCAGATTTTTATACTCTCTTTTTTTATTATAAAAATGAACAAAGATAAAATTTGGATTTATTTTACTTATTTAATCTGGACATTTTTTGCTTTCTCTATAGTTTACGACCTTTTTTGGGGAATCCCTTCAAGATCTCTACTTTGGGTAGGAGAATTGATTTTAGCAATAATTCTTTATTATAAATTAAAAGTCCCAAAAATTGTTTATTTGGGAATTATGTTAATCTTAATTGCAAATATTTTGGGGGAACTTTATTTTAATTTTTTTTACATCTTTCCCTACTATGACAAAGTTTTACACACCCTATCTCCTTTGCTTGTTTGTACTCTTTTTTATTTCCTTTTTGAAAATAAATTTGAAAATAAAAAAATGTTAATCTGGTTTTGTGTTGCTGTTTTCTTATCCTGGAGCCTTTTTTGGGAAGTTTTTGAATATTTTTTTACAATAATTTTTAATGTTTATCTCGTGGGAGTAAAATTATTAGGTTTTCAAGTAATGTCTGGTTATGAGGACACAATCTACGATATGCTTGCAAGCCTGGTTGGTTCTCTAGCTTGGGCAAGTTTAGCACTCTTCTTAACAAGAAACAAAAATAAAAAACCCACAAAGAAAGTTAAAAATTAATTATTTATCAAACTTCATAACTTTAAAATCCTTAAATAAATGTTTTTTCTTTTCCATTTGTCGATTCAAAAGTTCAAATTCTTTTGGAGTAATTTCAAGAATTCCTGAACTGTCCTTTCCTTTAAAACAAAGCGCAATTGATTCATCTTTGGGGTTCAAAAAGTCTTCATTTAAAATTATTTCTTTTACTTCGCCAGAACTCTCCAACCTAACAATTCCATCGCTATTTTGTTTTTTTATCCTAATCTTCATAAAAAATTAAACTTTTCTTAATTTATAAGAATATATACCTTTCAAAATAACCTTTAGTTTAACTTGTTGTAAAGCCAAGAAAGAACAAATAATACAATGAATCCATCAATGAATCCATAAATCATTCCCAACAAAACTCCCAAAAAACTTGAAACACTGTAACCTAAAAGACCATAACACTCAAAGATTAATTTTTCCCAGGTTGGAAAAGTTCCGGCAAAAAGAGAAATCAAGAGTACAAAAACTGAATAAATTATTCCTCCCGAAAGCCCAAATTTTACTGAATTTAATTTTAAGTTTTCACCTTTTTTCATACTTACTAAAAACAAAAAGCATATTTAAAATTTACTAAAATTTTCCAAAATTATTTTTTCTTAACTTCTTCAATTTTTTTCTTTTCTTCAACATTCTTCTTTTTAATAAAAAAAGACAAAACAAATCCAAGAACTCCAACTCCCATAACAACAAAAGAATAAGTTTGTATTCTACTTGAAAGAGTGTCAAGAAGTTCTTTTGAAATAGATTGAATAAATCCAATTTCGTTAGGAATGATTGAAAAAATCATCGGGAAAACTATTGTTCCGCCCAAAAAAACAATTATTCCTCCAAGAAACAAATCAACTCCACTCCAACGTGTTCTAGACTCTGTGATAAAGAAAATTAAAACTAATAAAATTAAAACAAAAATTAAAAGTCCGTAAAGAGTATATTTGTAACTCATGACATAACTTCTCATTTTTGCGGTGTCAGTTTTTTTCAATCCAAAAACATCTGCTAAATTAACCTTCTCTCCTTCTATAATTGTAAAATTTTTCTTTTCTAAAACTTGGTCTAAATATTTTGAAGCATTCAAATCCCTGGGACGACAAACTGGTTCACTTCCGTTAAAAGGTTCTTCTCCCGGATTACAAACTCTAAATTCCTCGGCACTTTTCAAAAAGAAGTCCTTAAGCTTTTGAGTATCAACTTCAAGAGTCAAATTCAAGGTAGGCGAGTCTCCCCTCATATAAGACAAGGTGTTTTCAAGTAAAGTGTTTGCAATTCCTTGGACTCCTGTTGAAGGAATTTTTATAAAGCTTCCTCCAACGACATCAGTTAAATTAAGTGAATTGTAAGCTCCGCTGTCAGCCAAAGCTTTTTCATAAACTTGCGGATAAAGAAAAGTGTGAATACTCCAAAAAATTCCTAAAAAAATTATTGATAAGACTAACAAAAAAGAGACAAATACAAGTAAAATATTTTTCCCGACACCCACTTTAAATTTACAAGAAAAAGGACATTAAAAATGTTTTCTTAAAAGACTTATTTTGAAGTATTATCACTTAACAGAAACGTTTGAAGTTTCGTTAGCAGAAACATCTGAATTAAAACCTGAAGCTAAAAAGGACCACCAAGGTCCAGCTACATTTGTAACTTCTCCGGTGTTTGAATCAATAGTTGCTTGAACTCTTGCTTGAGTTTTAATAAAACCAAGAATCTTTACTTCTTTTTCTCCATCAGCTTCGTAAACCACACTTGAATTTGTTCCATTTCCAACTTCCTTAAGTTGAACTGTTATGTTTCTGTTTTGAAAAACTTGAATTGCCCTTTCTGAAGCAACATCGGGCAAAATTTTAATTTCTTTTTGTTCACCATTAGAAAGGTTAACTCTTAGTCTACTTTCATTTCCCTTGTTTTCAACGTGAATTTTAAGTTTTGAAGAAATATTGTATCCGTGAAACTCCATCTCTTGTTCACTTTCAACTTCTTGACCATTCATCATTTTAGTTTTTGTTTTTATTTCAACTTGGTACTCTTTTCCATCACTTCCTCTAAATTGATAATTTGACTGGGTCTCAGATTCAGTTTTGTTTCCATCCTCAGACTCGGTCTGATTTTGGTCTTCTTTATGAGTTTCATTTTGAGTCATCTCTCTTTCTTTGTCTCCTGAACCATTGTCTGAAGCTCCAACTCCAGCACTAGAATTCCCTGAATTTGCTCCAACTCCTAACTGTGCATTTGCATTAACTTTAACATCTTCATTTCCTTCAGCGTGAGCCATTCCCAAAATTCCAATTAAAAGAAACGCAAAAACAAAAAACACCATCACCTTCTTCATATTTTCCATATTTTACGAAGGAAAAGAGACTATATAAAATTTACTAAAAAATAAAAAAAATAAAAATAAAAATAAAAAATAAGAAAACCTTATTTTCCTCTAAACCCAAAGAAAGTTCTTATTCTTCCCCAAAGTCCGAGGTTAGCATTAGGATTTGCATTATTCTGTGCTTCAACATTTGCTTTTACTTTGTTATCCAAAGTTGCAAAAGTCAAAGTGTAGCTTTCTCCTGAATTAAGTTCAAGATCTCCTGACCAGGTACCAAAGCCTCCAACAGTGCTCTTTGTATTAAGAGAAAGTGTTCCGACAACTTCTCCTTTATCAAGAACTTCATAATTAAAGTTGTTTGAATTGCTTGAAGTCAAATTAAGATTTAGTGAACTTACTCCTGCTAAATTCAAAACCCCATTTCCGAAAGTTAATTCTCCGGAGGTGTTGTCTGTTGCATTCACAAATGTTCTCTCAACAAGTAAAATACTTACAAGAGTTCCATTTCCATCACTAGAGATTGCCCATCCTGTTCCTTGTTTAACGCTCGCAAAACCGCTTGCAACTAAACCAGCATGTGCTTGTATCTTTTGAAGTCTTGCATTAACTGAAAGATTGTCTTCTCCTTGTAAACCAAATTGGTTTTGATTTTCTAATTCTGCTGAAACTTCAGAAGGATCTCTTATTCTTTCTCTGTCCTTTGCCTGAGCTCCTAACTCTGCACCGATTCCAAATCCTGCTTGATTTCCTTTAAGTCCAACATTTGCATTAGTGTTAGAATTAACACCTACTCCAAAAGGAGCTGCCAAAACTGAAGCTGAACCTATTATTCCCATTACTAAAAAGGACATAATAAAAATCGCAGAAATTGCTATTCTGTTTTTTTCCATTTTATTTTTCTACCTCCTTTCTACTTTTCTTTTCCATGTAAAAGTCAAACAAAAAAAGTATATCAATTCTGTCTGGAACAGTAGTGGAACCTTTTTGGAACCTAATATAAACTTAATTGAAACCTATTTTGAAAACTCAACAAATTTATTTCTTCCTTCACCACTTCTTTTTATTATTCCTTTCTTCTCTAATTCCTGAATATGTCTTGAGAAAGTTGCCTTGGGTAAATCGGTTAAACGACGAAGATAAGAACTTTTTATTTTTCCTTTTTCTTTAAGAGTGTTAATTATTTTGTTTTCTCTTTCACTTAAAATTTCTTGGAAAACTTCTAATTTTTCCTTTCCTCTTTCTTCTTTATTTTTATTCTTAATTGGTTCCATTTTCTTTTTTTTAATAAAAAAATAAATAACCCCTAAAACAACAAAAATCCCAATTAATATCCAAATAAAATTAAAACTAGATGAATTCTCCTCAATAGTATACTCAACTGAAATATTGTTTTCAGAATAAACTGCTAAACTTCCCCCATCAACCAAAACCTCTCCAGAAGTGTTTTTAATTTTTGAACCAGGAGGTAAAAAAACTTCTATATTGGAATTAGGTAATGAATAAGAAAAATTCCAAACAGCTCCAATTTTTGAAGTTTGAAAAATAGTTTCTCCTTTTATTTTAAGGTTTTCAACATAAATTCCTTCTGGAAGAAAACTACTTATGTTTTCAGTGGTTGAACCCAAAAAGATTGCTTTTCCAGAACTGTCAACATGAATAATTAAATCTGTTGAAGCATGAGCAAAGCTAAAAAAGAAAACGAAAATTAAAGGAACCAAAAATAATCTTAACAATCTCATAAAAACAAAAAGCAAACCAAATTTAAATAGGTTTCTAGATATGAAAAAAATTTCATTAATTAATATTTTCTTCCAGGTCTTGCTCTAACTGTAGAATCTCTTCCACGACTTGAATTTCCATAACTTCGTCCACCTGAACTTGAGCCTCTTCGAGAACCAGAACTTCCCCTTGAACCCGAACTTCTACCTCTGGAATTTCCTCGACTGGGATCCCTTCCTCGAGAATTTCCTCGACTTGAACCACGACTCATTTCACTTCTTTCACGGTTAAACCTTCCTGGTTTTCTTCCTGAACTAACATTAATTTTAACGTAACTTAATTCTGGAACTTCTAATTGTTCAATTTTAGCTCCTCCACGATTAATTAAATCACTAAAACTTTCGTAATCCCTACTTGCTAGAACGGTAATTGCTTTACCTTCTTCACCAGCCCGAGCAGTTCTTCCAATTCTGTGAACATAATCTTTTGAGTCTTTTGGAACATCATAATTGTAAACGTGAGTCACTCCCTTTATGTCAAGACCTCGAGCAGCGACATCTGTACAAACTAAAACTCCTAGTCCTTTATTGTGAAAATCTTCTAAAACTCTTATTCTCTTTTTTTGCTCAATTCCACCGTGAATTGCTTTAGCATTTATCCCATTTAAAATTAAATTTCCAGCAACAAAGTCAACGTTACGCCTCGTGTTACAAAAGACCATTACTAAATTTGCATTTTCATGTTTCAATAAATTAACAAGTAAAGAAAACTTTTTTTGGTCTGGGACGTCATAAAAAAATTGAGTTAATTTTGTTGGGTCAACTTGAGACTCAACTGAAACTTCAACTGCATTTCGAGTATATTTTTTAGCTAGGTAATCTATGTCAGCTGAAATTGTTGCTGAAAAAAGCATTGTCTGTCTTTCAGTTGGACAATCCCGAAGAATTTTTTCTACGTCACGACTAAAACCCATGTCAAACATTCTGTCAACTTCATCTAAAACTAAAAATTTTACTTTTTTCAAATTCAAAGTTCGTCTGTTTAAGTGGTCAAGAATTCTTCCAGGAGTTCCAACCAAAATGTCGGTTGACAAAAGTTTTTTTATTTGAGTTTCAATTCTTACTCCGCCGTAAACTGCTAAAACATTTAGTCTCTTATTTTTTCCAAAGTCTCTAATTGAAGTCGCAACTTGTTCAGCTAATTCCCTTGTTGGAGTTAAAATTAATGCTTGAACTTGACGAGTTGGAACTAAATTTTCAATAATTGCTGAAGCGAATGCAAGAGTTTTACCACTTCCAGTTGCTGAACCACCAATTATATCTTTTCCAGCTAGAGCTAGCGGAATCGTTTTCTCCTGAATTTCGGATGGTTTTGTAAAACCAAACGACTTCAAGACGTCCGTAACTTCTTTACTTAATCCTAATTTTGTAAATTTTTCCATTTTTCATATTACATGTCAATTTAATTTGACTTCTTTCAACAAAAACTTTCAAGAAATATTTTATTCTTGAGCGTAAGCCTTTCGAGACATCAAAGCGCTCAAGACTTAACCAACATATTTGTTATAATTGGAAATTTATGTGGGTTTATAAGGTTTGGTATTTGGGAAAAATTTAAATTCTCTTTTCTCTTGAAAAAACTTATGGTATATGGTTATAAAAAAAATAAAGAATTTATCGAAAAAACAGATGAGCTTCTTAAAAAATTAAATAAAAAAGGTATTTGGAACAAAGACACTTTAATTGTAGGGTTAGACAAATCTGTTAGACCCCTAGCTTATACCCTTGGTAAACTTTCACGTCTTGAAGGAAAAGAAACTCCAGATTTAAAATTTTTTAATTATAGTGGTCATGATTATTTAACAAAAGAAAAATCAAACAAAGCATATGAATACTGGGAGAAAAAAATCTCTGAAAAGGAGTTATTAAAATACAAAAATATTCTTATTTTAGATGAACACTTTTATTCTGGAAATACCT
>CAZONG010000010.1:0-15787 GCA_964581315.1 Candidatus Woesearchaeota archaeon
TTAGAAGAAAAAGGAGTAATTTTTACAGATTGCGACACCGCTTTAAAAGAAAACGAAGAACTTATGAAAAAATATTTCATGACAAATTGCATTTCTCCAAATCTTCACAAATTCGCTGCACTTCACGCGGCAGTTTGGAGCGGTGGAACTTTTATTTATATTCCAAAAAATGTAAAAGTTGAAATCCCTCTTCAAGCATATTTCAGAATGAATTCAAAAAAAGGCGGTCAATTCGAACACACCCTAATTATTGCTGACGAGGGAAGTGAACTTCACTATATTGAAGGTTGCTCCGCCCCCGAATACAAAGAAAATTCTCTGCACGCGGGAGGAGTTGAAATTCACGTTTTAAAAAACGCAAGAGTTAGATATTCTTCTATTGAAAACTGGAGTAAAAACACTTACAACTTAAACACAAAGCGAGCAGTCGTCCATGAAAACGGAATTATTGAATGGGTAAACGGAAACTTGGGAAGCAAATTAACAATGCTTTATCCATGTAGTATTTTGAAAGGAAAAAATGCAAAGTCTGACTACATCGGAATCGCTTACGCTGGAAAAGACCAATACCAAGACACGGGTTGCAAAGTATATCACTTAAATGAAAACACTTCTTCAACTGTTCTTTCAAAGGGAATAAGTGTCGACGGCGGAATCAGTTCATACAGAGGTCTTGTTCAAATAAACAAGGGAGCAATAAATTCAAAGTCTTCAGTTCGTTGTGACGGCCTTATGCTTGACAACAAAAGTAAGGCAATGACTCTTCCCGCAATGGACGTTCATGAAGACCAAGTTGAAGTTTCACACGAAGCAGCAGTTGGAAAAATTGGTGAAGAAGATTTGTTTTACTTAATGAGCCGTGGACTCAGCGAAAGCGAAGCAACAAAATTAATTGTAGCAGGTTTTATTGAACCCGTCGTAAAAGCCCTTCCACTTGAATACGCCGTAGAACTAAATAAATTAATAGAATTAGAAATTGAAAATTCTGTTTGTTAAAAAAAATGATTCCAAAAGTTTCAATAAGATATTCAAAAATGTTTGATGACTTGCAAAAAGCTGCATTAACAAAAAAAGAACAAAAAAGTTATCCTTCAAGTGAAAAAACTTACAAATACACAAAAGAAATCAGAAAAGATTGGGAAAAGTATGAAAAAGACATTTTGAAGGAAATTTCGAAAATTAGTAAATTAAAATGGAAAGAAAATTTGATAAAGTGCTATATCAAAGGAAAAGGAAGAAATTTCTCAAATCCAATAAACATTGGAGCATACAAAGATAAAAATATTTTCATAGATGTTTTAACGCATGAATTAATTCATGAAATCGAGTTACAAAATAAGGAAATAAGAGAAAAGTGGAGAAAATACCTAATTAAAAATTATCCGAAAGAAGAACCAGAGACTCTCAGTCACCTACTTTTATTTTCTGTTCATTATAAAATTTATATGAACCTATTTAATCAAGAAAGATTAAAAATTAATTTAGAAAGAAATAAAGATATGCCCCCCTACAAAAGAGCATGGGAAATTGTTTTTAATAAAACTCCAGAAAAAATAATTAAAGAGTTTGCAAAAATAAAATGAAAACTAATTCGATGTATGCTGAAGAAATTATGGAAATTTATAGTGAGAAACCTAATTTTGGTCAGTTGAAGAATAAAACACATGAAGCAAAATTAAAAATTCCTGGTTGTGAAGATGAATTCACAATTGAACTTGAAATAAAAGACAACAAAATAAAAGACGCAAAATTTCACGGAACTGGGTGTGTGATTTCAACAGTTTCAACAAGTGTTCTTTTAGAAAAAATAAAAGATAAAACTCTTGAAGAAGTTCAAAATTTAAATAAAAAAGATTTAGATGAATTTTTGGGAATAGAAGTTTTGCCAACGAAAGTTAAGTGTGAACTTCTTCCGCTTGAAATAATTCGGAGGATGAAATGAAACCCAAATATGTTTATCACGGGAGTGCAAGAAAATTAATTGGAGAAAAATTAATTCCAAAAAAAGCAAATGATTTAGAAAAAAATCCTCACAACCTACTCAAAGGAGTTTATGCCTCTGACGTAAAAAACGAAGCAATCGCAATGGGAATAATCTCTTCTAAAGGAGTTCATAGCTCTAGTTGTGGAGTTGAAAGAAAGGTAAACACCAAAGTAGATGCAATTATTTATGAAGGCTGGCCAAAACAAAAATATCTATTTCTTTACACTTTACCCTCAAAAACTTTTCAAAGTAAACCAAAAGGAAGTCATCAATGGGTCTCTTTAACTCCAGTAAAACCGGAAAAAATTGAAAAAATTTTGATTTCGGATTATATTTTTTTAGTAAGAAAAGCAACAAAAGAAGAAAAAGAAAATTGGAATAAAAAATATGGAGATAAAATAAAATGAATAAAATTCTTGAAATAAAAAACTTGCATGTTGAAGTAGAAGGAAAGGAAATTTTGAAAGGAATTAACCTCTCAATTGACCTTGGGAAAATTAATGCACTTATGGGGCCCAATGGAAGTGGGAAGTCAACTTTAGTAAACACAATTATGGGACATCCAAAATACGTTGTGACAAAAGGAGATATTTTGTTTGAAAATAAAAGCATTATCAAACTTTCTCCAGATAAACGTGCAAAACTCGGAATATTTTTGTCATTCCAATACCCTCGAGAAATTTCCGGAGTAACTGTTAACAAATTCTTGAAAACTACTTCTAAAGAACTTGACCCAAATTATTCACTTTTTGACTTTAAAAAAAATCTAAAAGAAAAAAGAGAAATTTTGGGAATGACTGAAGAGATGACTGAACGTTACTTAAACGAAGGTTTTTCAGGTGGAGAAAAAAAGAAAAATGAAATTTTACAAATGCTTGTTTTAAATCCTAAGTTAATAATTTTAGATGAAACAGATTCTGGGTTGGATGTTGATTCCTTGAAAATCGTCGCTAAAGGCGTTAATTCTGTTATGAACAAAGAAAAAACGGTTTTAATTATAACTCACTATAAAAGAATTCTTGAATACATAAAACCAGACAAAGTAATAATTTTAATAAATGGTAAAGTAGCTTTGGAAGGAGACGGAAAACTAGCTGACAAACTCGAAGAGAAAGGATATGGTTGGATAGAAGAAGATTAAATCGAGAATTATAAATATTTATTAATAAAAATAATAGAAAAACCTTATGATAAAAATAAGAAATTGCTCTGAAGAACAATTGGAATCTTGGAGACCTTCAAGAATTGGAAGCTATTATATGAATAATTATAGGCTAATAAGTGAAAACCCCGATGCAGAAAAAGAATTACAAAAAGTTGAAAAAATAATGAAAAAAAGACCGCTTGAGGAAAATGTTGAATTACTCCTCGAAATTGAAAGACAACAAACTCAATCGATCTTTTCAGAATATTATGAAAATGCAAAAGTAGTAAATGACATGGCTAGAAGATTTTACAATAATGTTTTATCTGAATCTTTAAAGTAATGCAAAATATGAAAAAGAATTCATAAGTCCACAAAGCTTATTAAAGAATCTTCAACTAGACTAATTATGGCAAAAATATCAGTAATTTTAGGTTCAGTTCGTGAAGGTAGACTTGGCTTTAGGGCTGCTAAATTTATAACTAAAGAACTTGAAAAAAAGGGACACAAAGCAATTTTAATTGATCCAAAAGAATACGAACTTCCATTTTTAACAAATAAATTTGAATACTTAAAAGACGAAGAAAAGACAGAAAATATGAAAAAGCTTCATGAAATCTTTTCTTCTTCAGAAGGTTTCATAATTCTTTCTGCTGAATACAACCACAGTGTTCCACCTGCTCTAAAAAATATTCTTGATTACTTTTCAAAAGAATACTACTTCAAAACATCAGGAATGTTAACTTATTCAATGGGACCTTTCGGAGGAGTAAGGGGATTAATGAATTTGAGAGAAATTCTTTCAGAATTAAGAATGCCTCCAATTCCAACCGCTCTCCCAATTCCAAATATCCAAAATGCTCTTGATGAAGAAGGAAATACAACTAACGAATCAGTTCTAAACGGTTCAAAAAAATTCTTAGATGAATTTGATTGGTATCTCGAAGCATTCAAAAATCAAAGGGAAAAAGGCGTTCCTTATTAATTAAATTTATTCACTTCCGCCACAACCGTCAACTAATTTCCAAACTTCTGCAATCTGACTTGAATTGTAATTGTGTTCTGTTATCAAATATTTTGCAAGACCTTCAAAGGCATACCATCTCCAACATTTGCAACAACATGGACCGTGTTCCACTGACATTTCAACCGCTCCATCATAAATTGCCTGCTGTTCTGAATTAAGCTTTATATTGTCTTCATAACCCAATAATCTTTGAGCAAGTTCAAATGAAACGTTATATGGGTCTTGTGGAATTGCATCAATATCTCTGTAATCTTTAAGTTCTTCAATTTGTTTTTCATACTGCTCTAAAACCATTGGCGCACAACATGAACCTTGAAGGTATTCTGTATTCAAATTATAAATTGCACTTGGAGGAGCACAAAGATTCGTCCTCGCATTATTAAGAACTGAGAACTGTGCTTCAACTTGTTTTAAATTTGGGTTTGAAATTTTTTCATTAACTGAACTCATTCCATTAAAATACAAAAAGGAAACGAGCGCTAAGGTAATCACAACTGCGACCCCAAAGTAAATTTTCTTTTTTTCAATTATCATAAAAAACATAAGAAAAACTTTTATTTAACCGCTTTGCTGTAACTAGTTACTTTAATTTTAAAGTTAAATCTTCGACCGTCTTAATAAATTAGCATTTGTGACAACAGTTATTGAAGACAAAGCCATTGCAATTTCTGCAAAAACGGGATGTAAAATTCCTGAAACTGCGAGGGGAATAGCAACAACGTTATATGCAAAAGCCCAAAATAAATTTTGTTTTATTTTTCCAAATGTTTTTCTTGATAAATTAATCGCTTCAGTTACTCCAACTAAAGAACTTTTTGTTAAAACAATGTCCCCCGCTTCAATTGCAATATCCGTTCCTCCACCCATTGCAATCCCAACGTTGGCTTGTTTCAAAGCTGGAGCGTCATTAATTCCGTCTCCAACAAAAGCTACATATCCAGACTTTTGAAGTTCCATAACTTTTTTCGATTTTTCTTCAGGCAAGACATTTGCAATTACTTTTTTTATTCCAACTTCTTTTGCAATTGCTTTTGCCGTCCTTTCATTGTCCCCAGTAATCATCACAGTTTCATAACCAGAATTCTGGAGAATTCTAATTGCTTCCTTGGAGTCTTCCTTAACTGAATCAGCAACACAAAGAAACCCAAGAGCTTCTTTTCCTTTCGAAAGAGTCATCACTGTCTTTCCTTCACTCTCTCTTTTCTCAATTTCAGAAATAAATTTTTTCAAATCAACCCCTCTTTCTTCAAGAAGCCTCCTGTTTCCAATAGAATATTTATTTTTCAAAATAGTTCCTTCAATTCCTTTTCCTCTTAAAACTTTAAACGAAGTAACTTTTTTATAACTTTTAAGCTGAGCATAATTTACAATTGCTTTTGACAAAGGGTGTTCACTTAATTTTTCAAGACTTGCTGTAATTTCCAAAAATTCCTTTTCTTTTATTTTTCCAAAGGTTTTAATGTCAGTTACTTCTGGTTTTCCTTTTGTAATCGTTCCAGTTTTGTCAAAGACAACAGTTTTCACGTCTTTCATAGTTTGAATTGCTTCCCCTCTTCTAATTAAAATTCCTCTTTTAGCGCCCATACCTGAACCGACGGTTAATGCAATAGGAGTTGCAAGACCTAAAGCACAAGGACAAGAAATTACAAGGACAGCGATAGCTGAACCAATAGCAGAATTTAAATTTCCAAAGATAAACCAACCAAAAAAAGTTAAAACTGACAAAATTAAAACTGCAGGAACAAAAATACTCGTTATTTTGTCTGCTAGTTTTTGTATTGGAACTTTTGTTCCTTGAGCTTCTTCAACCAAGTCAATAATATGTGCTAGAAAAGTATCAGCTCCGATTTTAGTTGCTCGAACATAAAGAATTCCATCTTGGTTTATTGTTGCCCCTATAACTGGGCTCCCCTTTAATTTGTCAACGGGTAAACTTTCTCCAGTAACCATCGATTCATCAACACTACTTTCTCCTTTAGAAACAACTCCATCTGTTGGAATTTTCTCTCCGGGTTTAACAATTATAGTGTCACCAATTTTAACTTCTGAAATTGGAATTTGAACTTCTTTTCCATTTCTTAAAACCGTTGCATTTTTTGCTCCAAGAAGAAGTAACTTTTTTATTTCTTGCCCCGCACGACCACGAGCTTTTGACTCAATATATTTTCCTGTGACAAAAATTGCCATAACCATTGCAGAAATTCCTGAATAATTTTGCAAAGGATAAAAAAATTGAATTATTCCGGTTAAATATGCAACAACGGTTCCAAGGGAAATAAGTGAATCCATATTAAAGTAAAGACTAGTAAATCCTTTCAACCCAGACTTTAAAGTTGAAAAACCTAAAACAAAAATAACTGGAAAAGCGAGAATAAGAATAACTAAAGACATAACCGAATCACTAAGAAAGTGAACTCCAAAGATCATTTCTGAATACATTAAAATTATTATTGGAATTGTAATTATCCAACTCCCAATTAATTTCTTCTTCCAAGTTCTTATTTCAATATCTTCAAAACTCATTTCTTCTTCCATTTTAAAATTATTCAACAGAAATTACCTTGTATCCAACTTTTGAAACTGCTTTTTTTATTTCTTCGTCAGAAATTTCTTTGTCAGTTTCTACAATTGCTTTTTTAGTCAAAACACTTACTCCAACTTCTTTAACTCCATCAATTTTCTTTAAACTTCTTTCGACATTCATTGCACAAGACGCACAATGCATTCCTTCAATCAAAACTTTCTTTTTCATCCGCAACAACTTCCTCCTTTTTCACATTTAGACTTTTCATTAATTTGTTCTTGATACTTCCTTGCATGTTCTTCACTACAAAAATGTTTAGGACGAGTACCAACAAATTCTGGTACCTTTACATCTTTAACAAGTTCCTTTCCTTTATCAATCTTGTCTTTACAATAAGCACATTTTTTCTTTAAAAAACTCATTTTCTTTTTTCCTTGTCTTTAAGTCTCAATGCAAGAACAATTACTGCAATAATTAAAGCAATGATCAAAATAAAGAAGGCCATTAAAACCCAGACATACCATGAAAAATAATAACCATTCATCATTCCATAACCATCAACTGAATTTCCCATCATTCCTTGTCCGCCCATCATTCCATAACTAGAGTAATTTCCATCTGTTGAATTTGATGAATCACAGTAAAACCGATATGCCATTGAAATATGCATATTTTCAAGAGATTGTGAACCTTCTCCTCCCATCATCTGATCCATATATTCATGAGCTTCACCAGGATGAATTTGCTCCATATAATAATCTCCAATCATTGCTAATTGAGTTGAATTAAGTTGTGAGCAATCCGTTCCTGCATCAATAATAATTTTAGCCTGAGCAAGTTCGTCTGCACTGTGAGCCGAAACAAAAAATGCAAAAGAACTAAAAAGGTAAACTAAAAGAATTGCAAAAACTAATAATTTTTTTCTATCCATCTTATTTTTTCCTCCCTTCTCAATTTTGTTTTTCATAATTTATTAAAATAAATCTCCTTTATATCCCCTTTGCTGCAACTAGTTTCATTCGACGACTAAAGTTCCAGTTCCCATTCCCATACTACAGGCAAACCTGAAACTCCCCTTTTTGTCTGGTGTAAATTCAACATAATCAGAGGTACTCTGCAAATATTTTGCAACTCCAAAATCTCTAATTGTAAAAGACCTGTAACATCCTCCAACGCTGTTGTCTAAATAAATTCTAACTGGTTGACCTGCTTTAACAGTAACTGTATTTGGATAATAATTATAATTCTTCATTCCAAGAGTTATCTTTTGTACACCTCCTGATGAAGCCCCATTATTTGTAACATTGGAATTGCCCCCACCTGAGCTACCAAGAAAAAACCATCCTCCCGCTATAACTAAAACAAACAACACAAACAAAACTAATTTGTTACTCATGAGAATAAAAAACTCCTTGGTCCAAAGACCATTAACCAAACTGTAATTGCAGTCAAAACTAAACTTAAAAAAATAATTATTGTATTGTCTTCTTTATATTGAACTTCATTTTCTTTCATTTCAAAATAAATCATATAGTTTAAAGAAAACATAATTGCTACAGAAATTAAAAAGATAATTACTGAAGCAATTTTTAAATTGTCATTCAAAAGCATTACTGAAGTCATTGCTCCCATAAGTCCACCCATGAATCCAGCCATAAGTCCTTCCATAATTCCCATTATCCCACAACATTTACCATTCCAAATTCCAAGAGGAATTCCAACAAGCATTCCAAACATCACTCCATAAAACATTCCATTAGTTGCCCCCATAAAATATCCAGGTAAAAATCCTGCAATCATTCCAGTAGTCATTCCAATCATCATTCCTGACATACAAGAAAATTGCCTATAAGCTCTAACATGCCTTACAGAAGGGAGTATTACACTAAAACTAAGAACTTCAAAAAAAAGGAAAAATCCATATTTAGAAATAAATCCATCAATATATTTTAATCTAAAAAAATAAAGTAATAATAACAATCCAAAAGAAAAAATAAAAGAATAAAGAATTGACTTTACTAATTCCCCTTCAATTCTATTTCCGTCTAATTCATTGATAAACTGTCTAAAACTCATCCTGGATTTATGGTGATCCTGCTTTTAATCACTTTGGTGCAACTAGTTTCAAACAATTTAATTCAAAAAATGAGATAATTAAATCAAATCAATTACTCGTTTTAGTTTTTCTTTAACTTTTTTAGCAACTTCTTTTAATTTTTTATTTTCAACTACATACATTGCCTCAAGAGGATTAATTGCAGAAACATAAATTTTTCCATTATCAACATAAACAATTAAATTACAAGGCAATAATAATCCAATTTCTTTTTCAGCTTCAAAAGCTTGATATGCAAAAGGAGGATTACAAGCTCCAAGGATAAGATAATTTTCATAATCCACATCTAACTTCTTTTTTAATGTGGATTTAACATCAATCTCTGTTAAAATTCCAAATCCTTCTTTTGAAAGTTCTGTCCTAACTTTTAAAACAGCCTCATCAAAAGTTAAATCAACTTGTTTTTTAAATCCGTAACTCATCTTCTTACTCCTCTTTTTTTAGACTCCTTAATTTGTCCAGCTAACCAAACAATCAACAAAACTAGTGCAACAATTATAAGTAACATAAAAATCCATCCGAAAAAGCCCATTCCAAAACCACCAATTATGTTGCTATAAAATCCTCCCCTCATTCCATATCTACCCATTCTTGAAAATCCAAAAAAATTTATCAGCAAGATCGCACAAATAGCAATAACTATCCAAATCCATTGATCATTATTTTTCATTTTCTTTTACCCCTTTCATCTTTATCGCAAATTTAGTTATTTCTGGATTGCATAAGCTGTGCTTTTTGCACCATTTCTCACATCTTTCGGCTTTCTCCCTGTCTTTGTATAACCAACCGCACTTCATACATTTAAATACAATCTCATTATCAAAATTTTCTTCTCCAACCATTCTATTTTTCACCTCTTAAAATATGAATACAAAATTGTCCCATATGTTTGTCAATTAAATCCATCAATGGTTTTATTGTTTCTTCATTTAGTTTATAATAAACAAATCTTCCTTTTCTTTCACTCAAAACAAAACCACATCTTTTCAGCCTCGCCAAATCATGTGAAACTGCAACCTGATCAGCCTTAAGTTCATTAATAACTTCTGAAACATTTTTCTTCCCCTTCTTCAGAAAGTTTATAATCTTCAACCTTGATTCTGAAAAAAGAGTCCCAAAAAATATTTTGTAAGCCCCATATGCTTCACTTTCACTAAATCCTTCCGAATGACATGACTTTAGTATGTTTTTATTTATCATATGATATTTAGATACATATCTACTATTTAAATGTTTTGATTTTACATTTTCACTCAAAGAATTTTTCTTCTTAACTAAATGATTCATAATTAATTGAAATAATATCTTCATCTTGCATAAAATAATTTTGGAAATCGTAATTTCTCTTTCCATTCACAAACATTGTAAGGTTACCTTTGTCAGTGCAATAATCAAAAATGCAATCTTTGGTTAATTTTCTACCCCATACCTGAAAGAAAAAACCCAAAGTTACACTTTCTTTTGTTGGATTATCTTCTTCCATATGAATAGTTCCACTAGAATCATGAGTATGTATTGGCATATGAACACTTCCTCCAAGACCAATGTTAGAAGGAATATCTTGTTTTTGTCCATTAATCATTATTGTTAATTGGGGATGCCAGTGGATGGGCTCTGTTGGAGCAGTAAAATTTAGGTTTGAACTATTAATTGTTGTTTTGCTCCCAATGGAGCTCAAAATTAAACTTGAAACTCCGAAAATAATCAACCCAATTACAATAATAAAAATTCCCCAATTTCTAATTTTTTTAAAAGGCAATTTTTTCGTTTCTTTTTTCATACGCTCAGAATGCTTTGCTTTGTCATGCATTGCTAATCCTTCTTCACTACTAAATTCCCTTCCACATTTTTCACACTTGAATTTTTCTGTTTTCATTTTCCTTATATCCTTTCCTTTCTTTTTATACTTTATAAAATAAAAAATAAAAAAAATAAATTATTTTGTTTATGCTCCGATAGCTGATTGTATTGCAGTCCATGAAGCAGAGACTTGTTGGTTGTTTACATAGAACGTTGGTGTTCCAGAAGCAAATTGGCTTGTAAGACTTGCACTTTGCTGAACCAAACTTAGAGTCTTATCATTTTCAAGGCATGTCTTGAACTTTGCTTGATCAAGGCCACTTATTCCTTGTGCAATTATTTCAAGTTTGTCCTTGTTGAACTTCCCTGAATTTTCTCCTTGCGTTTGTGCAGCGTAAATTGCATCGTCCATTTCAAAGAATTTTCCTTGTTGGTTTGCACAAAGTCCTGCCTGTGCAGCATAAACTGATTCTTGTCCCAAGAAACTCATTATTCCAACAACAAATCTAATTTTTCCTTGTTTTGCAAGTTCTTTTGTTTTTTGGGCAGAGCCATACAAATCTGCATATTGCCCCTTAACTTGGTCTCCCCATGGAACTAACCCCGAAGCCATTCCGCAATATGGGCATTGGAAATCTATAAATTCAGTCACAGTCACTTTTGCATCCTTAGGTCCTAAAGTGGGAAATAAATCTGGATTGTCCTGTATTGCTTTAAGCAAATCTGCTCCACCTTTTGTTGCTTGGGCAGTATTACCTGTATTAGCAGTTCCGCCTGCCGTGTTAGTCGTCGCTGAACCCACACTCCCAAACCCAAATCCAGAGGTAACAACAGAGATTATCAATAGAACAACAAGAACTACAATTGTTCCATTATAGAAAGTATCTTTTTTTATTTGAATCGTCTCTGATTTACCAGTGTGTTCAGAATGTTCATGTTCTTCATGTTTTTTATGGTTTTTATGTTTTTCTTCACTCATTTTTTCACCTCCTTTTTGTTTCTATCCTCTTTCATTTTTTCAAATGAATTTGAAAATTTGCAAATGTACATTTCTTTTGTAACTTTTATTATTGCAAAACCTAAAATTAAAATTGCTAAAATAGAAATTTCGAGCCCTTTGAAAGGCAAAAAAGACAATGCTCCAGCACCAAGACCAAGAACGGAAATTAATCCAACTCCGCAGGCGGCGCATCCCGGAACAAGGGCAGCAAGAAAAATTCCAATTCCTCCTGAGAATTTTGTTTTTGGACTTACTGAAAGGTTCATTTTCAATTTATAAAAAATTAGGCTAAACAGTATTCCAAACAGAACACTGATTAAAATTAAACTTGCAAATGAATAAATATTTACAATTCCCCCTCCATGAAAAATCAAAAAGAAAAAAAGATTTATTGTGCCAAAAAAGCTTTTATCATAAGAAAATTCAGTAAAAACTTTCCATGAAGAGATGATTATATTTAAAGAGTAAAATACCAAGGCAATAATTATTCCTTTAATCAAATATTTCCTCTTTCCAAAAACCTCTTTCCATATTTTAAACAAACTCATAAATATCTTACAAGAATAAAGTATATATCTCTAGCGTCTGAACACAAGCCAAGAAACAGCCCAAATCCTGCAAATTTAAGGTAATTAACGTTCATAAAGGGAAATTACAGTTTTTTATAAGAAATTTCTAAATCTTCAACCAAACTTCCAAAGTTTTTCCTTTTTGGATTCTTTTAATTAATCCACGTTTTTCCAAATCCTGTAGAATGTAACTCAGTTTTGCTTTCGACATGTCTGCCCTTAGTCTTAAAGTATTTTGAGTGATTCCGTTCTGCTCCTTAACTTTTCTCAAAACTTTTGCTTCAAAAGGATTGAGCATCTTAAGAGCATATTCAAACTTTTCGTTTTCTTTTTCGCCTTCAAGTTTTCTCATGATCTTTTCTTCAGTTTTATTAAAAAATAGGAGGTAGAATCCCAATGCTAGCATAAATGAAAAAACACCTACTGCAAAATGCGAGATAGAAAGACCTTTGTCGACTTCTAGACAACCTTGGTTATTTGAACATCCCAGTTCTTGTGATTGTTTTGATAAAACATTTGAATAATAAATAAAAATTCCTCCAACCAAAATACCAATTATAATAAGAATGATTCCAAGCTTTTTGTTTTCCATATTCCTAAATTAAATAATTTTAATATATAAATTTAACCAACCTTAAATTTTTCAAGATTTTATTTTACAAACTCCCTTAATTGATTTCCCTGTAAAATAGATTGAAAAGATTAAAATTAGAATTCCTAAAAATTGAAGCTCAAACCCTTTGAAAGGAAGGTAGGTCAAAGCCAAAGGTAAACCAATTAAGCCGAACAAAAAGGCTCCACACGTCGGACATCCGACTCCAAAAGCCGCAATCCCTGAACCAATAAATCCAAAAAAACCTTTTCCGCTTCCTTTTCTAAAATTATTAAATTGGAAAAAAGTCATCGAAATTAAAATCGCAGATAAAACACTTATCAAAATTGCACTTAAAACCTCAATTGTGATAAAAAGTGCTCCAGACATCATAACTGAAATCCAAATATCTTGGTTTGCAACTTTAACAACTAAAAGATAATATAAAATTCCAAAAGAAATAATTCCAAAAATTAAAGAAATCCAAACATACTTCCGACTATTAAAAACAAGTTTTATTGATTCCAATGTTTCAAAAAACATACTTTTTGGGTTCATTTTAACTTAAACACCCCGCATAAATATTTGGATGGTGACTCATATGGGTTTGCCATTCCTCTAATGTTGTTCCAGCAGGAGGTTGACAAATGTCTTCGTTTGATCCACTTTTACCAAAATCTCTAATTGCATAAGTCATATTTGGAAAAAAAGTGAAAATTAAGAGTCCAAGAATCAAAATTCCTAGAAAAACATATAAAATAATTTTTTTATTAAATTTCATTTTAACATTTTACCCCCTTTCTCATTTTATTTCTGTGTTTGACCATTAAAGTTATCCCTACAATGTTAGATAAAATTCCAAAAACTAAAAACCAAGGTTGATACTCAACTAAAAAAACTGCAAGTCCTGAAACGCCAGCAATAGGAATTATATTGAGAAGGAAATGACTACAACATGCAATCATACTTCCTCCAGAAATTGCTCCAGTTGTTGCAACAGAACCAGTTAACTTTGCATGATTTTTTATCGAAACAAATAATCCAATTTGAATTCCAAACCCTATTGCAAGAGGAAAAATTAAATACCACAAACTTCGAAGGTTCATAATTGCAAAACTAAAACCTTGAAAAATCGAAATTACTCCCAAATAAAAAGCAATCAATCCAAGACCAGACAAGATTCCAATTAAAACAGATTTTTCTTTGGGAGACATCTCCTTAACTTCTTTATTTTCACCACTTTGTTTATTTTCACAACAATCCATCTTAAAAATTCCTACAACACTCCACCAATTTATTTGCAAATTTTCTAAAAGTCATGTTTTTTCTAAAAAAGAAAATAAATCCAAAAAAAAGCCAAAGAACTCCAATAAAAATTAAAACTTCATTTCCATAACTAAATCCTTCTAAAAGAGTATATCCCAAAACAATTAGAGTTAAAATTAAGGGAAGCTTAAAAATTTCCATTGATTTAAATTTTTTATTAATTAGGTAAAACAACCCTAATGTACTTTCTCCAATCAAAATTGCAATTAAAATTTTATTCTGAAATAAATTTAAAAAATTCAAAATTAAAAGTAAAACCCAGGTTAAAAAAACAGAAGCGCAGATAACACAAAATTCTTTTTTTGAATTTTTAGAAATTAATTCTTTAATTCCAAGAAAAATAAAAAATAAAATTGAAATTCCTAAAACAACTAAAAATAATAAATCCATTTTAAACAATTAATTGAATAATCCCTCCAAAGATTATTAAAAGTGAAACAGTTACAATTGAACCTTGAAAAGAAATTTTCTTTCCATGCCTAATTGAAGTTATTTTTTTACTAACTTTTGGACTCAAAAAAACTAAAAGTCCTCCAAAAAATCCAGCTAACAAGGAAAAATCAATTGTATAGGTCCGATAAAAAATTCCCCCATATTCTCCAAAAAGGTAAATTCCCACCCCATGTAATTCTGAAAAAATAGGGAGTAATGGAATAAGGGTTAACAAAAAAACTCCTAAAACAACTAAAACATCCTGAAATTTGAAATATTTTTTCTTAATAATTCTCGCAAACCACAATCCCATAGACATAGAAAATCCTCCAATTAGTAAGGCCACAACAATTTTACTAAAACCTAAAGAAACTGCTCCAAAAGCTGCAGCTCCAGCCCCAATAGTACAAAGGGGGCAATGTGCACTCACAAACTCAGAAAAAGAAAGCACAAACAAAAAACTAAAAAAAACTAAAAATTTTTTTTTTGTTTGTGATAAATCCAAATTATTTTCCATTTTAAAGCCTCATGAATTCGAAAGTACTTCCATCATTGTTTACTCCATAAATCACAAAGTCTCCATTTTTTGAACCAGGCATTCCAGGACTTCCATTAGGCATTCCAGGCATTCCAATTCCTAGAATATCCGGTTGTTCAGTTAAAAGTTTGTTAATAGCTTCAACTGGAACATGTCCTTCAACAAAATATTTTCCAACAATTGTTGTATGGCAACTTTCTAAAAATGAAGGAATTTTATGTTCTTCCATAAATTTGCCATTATCTGGAATGGTTATAACATTTACATTTGAACTTCCCTTACTTTTAAAGTATGAAGTATAAACCTCGCAACATCCACAAGTAGATGTTTTGTAAATTGTCATTTCTTCTCCAAATTTGTCAAGACTTTGGGACCCCTTAACTGCACTTGTTAACAAAAAAACAGCTAAAACAACTACAAGAACTCCTCCAACTAAATATAAATTTTTTTTCTTCATTTTATTTTATTAAAATAGATTATTTAACAGCCTCCAACCATTCCTCCAGAAGAAACTGCTGCTGTCTTTGCCGCTTGAGCTGTAGCTCCAACTGACTGAACACTTCCTGAAGCCCCAGCTTGGAAAACTAAAAATAAAGCTACAATAAACAAAGCTCCAATCACAACCCAAAGCAAAGTATTCCTTTTTATTTCCATTTTATTTTTTACCTCCTTTTAAATTTTTAATCATCCAAATAATAAACAAAATTAATGAAATTACAACCAAAACATAAACTA
>CAZONG010000011.1:0-15062 GCA_964581315.1 Candidatus Woesearchaeota archaeon
TAAGAGGAGAAGAAATTGTCGTGATAAATTGTGACCAGATAATTATCACTGGAAATAAAGAAGCGATTAAAGAAAATTTTGAAATCAGAAGAGCAAGAACAGGTTCTACTCAACAAGGTCCAAGACACCACGCAACGAGTGAAAAAATCGTCAAAAGAGCAATAAGAGGAATGCTTCCAGACCACAGAGTTGGAAGAGGAAAACAGGCTTTCAAAAGGATTAAGTGCTTTGTTGGAATTCCAAAAGAATACGAAGGGAAAAAACCAATTGTTATTAAAAGTTCAAAAAAAATTAAATTTGCAGAAGTAAAGGAGTTCACAAAACAAAATGGAAGGAATTGAAAAAAAATATAAAAAGGAATATTATTCTGGAAAAAGAAAGTCTGCTGTGGCTAGAGCCCTTATCACCCAAGGAACTGGAAAAATTACTTTTAACAGGAAAGATTACAAAACTTTAGAAATGTTTGACAGATTAAAATTAGAAGAACCAATTAGAATTGCAAACCAAATTCTTGGAAAAGTTGATTTTGACCTCAGGGTTGAAGTAACTGGTGGAGGAAGTAAAGGACAAATTGAAGCTGCAAGACTTTCAATGGCAAAAGCAATTGTTGGATTTACAAAATCTGAAGAACTTAAACAAGCTTACACTGATTACGACAGAACTCTTCTTGTTGCCGACGTTAGACGTAAAGAAACTAACAAACCTGGAGATTCAAAAGCTCGTTCAAAGAGACAAACTTCATACCGTTAAGAATTATTTTATTCCCAACCTCTCCAATTTATCTTGGACATGGTTGAAAAGAGTTGAAGAGAGAATTGGTTCGTGAGTTCCCTCGTGAACCTCACCATCAAACTTTATTTTTCCTAAATAAGTAAAGTTTCTTAGAATTTTTTTAACTCCATTAACTGAAAAACCATATTTTTTTGCAAGGCGATTTAAACTTATTTTATTATTTTGAAATTCCAAAAAAAGATTCTCAACTACTTTGAAATTTTCAGCTTTTATTAATTTGTTTTCAACAATTTTATATCCAAAAGGTGCACGAGAAACTACTTTTCCCTCTTTTGCTTTTTCTATCATTCCTTTTTTTTGTTTAGAATTTCCTAATTTATTTTCTCTTCTAAAAGTTTCAATTTCTCTAAAGTTTACTTTTTCAGAAATGTATTCAAAAAATTCTTTTTTGGTTTCAGGAGCAAAATAACTACAAAATTCACAAAGAAGAATTCCAAAAATTCTTGAATTTTTGTTTCCTTTGTAACCACACTTTGAACAAACCTCTTCCATAAAAAAGACTAAGGAACCTAAGTTTAAATTATTAATGAAAGGCACTTAAAAGAAATTTGAACGCAACAAGAGTTAAAATAAAAACAAGTGTTTCAATAAAGGTTGTTCCTTTTTCTTTTAGGTGTTCATGCATCGAAGGCACAATGTCAGAAAGTGCTATGTAAAGAAGACCCCCAGCTGAAATTAAAACAACATAAGGCAAAACTGAAGTA
Organism: Candidatus Woesearchaeota archaeon; assembly: GCA_964581315.1. Classification (GTDB taxonomy): domain Archaea; phylum Nanobdellota; class Nanobdellia; order Pacearchaeales; family GW2011-AR1; genus GW2011-AR1. The sequence goes on from CAZONG010000011.1 coordinate 1,497, forward strand.
AGGGAATCAAGAATAAAATACCCTAAAACTCCTCCTAGAACTGCTGCAAGCGCTGAATAAAAATTAAAAAGAAGTGCTTTTCTTTTTTTGAAACCGCTGTGAATTAAAACTGCAAAGTTTCCAACTTCATGAGGAATTTCATGGATTATAACTGAGAGTGTAACAAAAATTCCCGTTGTATAATTAAGTAAAAATGCACCAGCAATTAAAACTCCATCGAAAAAATTGTGAAAAAAGTCTCCCCCTAAAATTAAGGAACCAGCAGGATGAGTGTGAGAGTGTTTTTCATGATTGTGGTCTTCGCACTCCGCTTCTCCGCAGTGATGCCAATGGAGAAAGGTTTCAATTAGAAAAAAAAGAACAATTCCAAAAACAACATACAAAAGAGAAGAAGAAATTTCTCCTGGAGAAAGATTTTCAAAAGCTTCGGGAATTAAATCAAAAAATACGACTGCAATTAAAGTAGCTGCTGCAAATGAAATTAAGTAATGTAAAAATCTGTCAATATGTTTATTTGAAATAACAATTCCGACAAAACTAATTAAACTTACAATTAAAGTTGCAACAATTATTTCTAACAGCATCAAGTCAAGTGTTGAAATTTCTTTATAATTTTAACTGTATACTTGAAAATTAGGTGTCTAGAGGACTTTTTATCTTTTTCAATTCTTCAGTTGAAACGTGAGTATAAATTTGAGTCGTGCTTAAATCGCTGTGGCCAAGAAGCTCTTGAATTTTTCTTATGTCAACCCCGTCTTCAAGTAAATGTGTTGCAAATGAATGCCTTAACGTGTGGCAGTGAACATCTTTTTTAATTCCAGCTTTTTTTGCGGCATTTTTAACAATTTTTTGTAAATTCCTTGAAGACATTTTTTCTCCATTTCTCCCCGAGAAAAGATAAGTTTCGTTTAGTTCTTTTTGTTTTTCTGAGTGTTTTTTTAATTTATTAAATAGAGTTTTTGGAATATTAAAAATTCTGTCTTTTCTTCCTTTTCCTTGTTTAACATAACCCACTTTTTCTTCAAACTCCAAGTCGTCAGGTTTTAATGAAGTTGCTTCTGAAACCCTTAAACCTGCAGCATAAATAAGAGACACAACTAACTTTGACTTTTTTGTGTTTAAGGATTCAAGTAATTCTTTTACTTCTTTTCTGGTTAAAACAGTTGGAATTCTTTTCTCTCTTTTCGGACGTTTTATATTTGCAGTAATGTCTTTTTTTAAAACCCCAGAGTAAGAATATTTTAATGCGGCAAGGAAAACAATAATAGAAATTGCTGACTTGTCTGACAAATTTTCAGCAATGTATTCTTTAACGTCGTCTTCAGTTGCTTCTTCGGGACTTTTGTTAATTGAATCTAAAAAAAGTTTGTTAAACTTAACATAATTTTTTAAAGTATATTCTGAATTTTTTGAAATCTTTAATTCAACCTCTAACTTTTTTAAAAATTCTTCTTTTTTCATAGATTTATTCCAAACTCTCTTAACTGTTTTTTTAAAAGCTTATTTTTTGAAAAAAGAACTGTTTTTATTCCAAGTTTATTTGCGGCAGGAAGATTCCAAATTCGGTTATCAATAAAAACTACTTCTCCAGGTTGAAGTTTTAATTTTTTCAAAGCTAGTTTGTAAATTTTTGGATTCGGTTTACGCATTCCAACGTCGCAGGAGATAACAATTGGTTTAAAAATTTTATAAAAATAAGGAGGAACGGTTGCTTCTTTTGAAAGATGCCACTGGTCTGACAAGATTCCAACTTTGTAACCCGCTTTTTTTAATTTTTTTGCGATTCTTAAAGCACCACGATTTAATTTTAACTTTTTATAATAAACTGAATAAAAAATTTTCTTTAATTTTTTTTCAGTTACGTTTAAATTTTTTGAGAGAATCTGAAGAAGTTCTTTTTCAGAAATTAGTCCTTCAGTTGACCGAGTGTAATAAGTGTCAATTGCATCAAGGTAATCGTCAACGCTAAGTTTGAATTTTTTTGCGAGAGTCTCTTGAATGCCTTTTTCATGCGGAGTTTCAAAACCAACTTGAAGAACTCCCCCTACATCAAAAAGAATTGCTTTAACTTTAGATTCACCACTCATATGATGATTATCCGAACTTTCTTTAAATAATTTTCTTAATAAGAAACTTTTAAGATTTATTTTTTTTAGAATTGAATACTTTTCCCTTTGTGATTATCCTTTGGTTTATGTAAACTAAAACGACTGCGCCGACCATAAAAATCCAATCTACCTTCAAAGAAAGTGCAAGAAAAACTAGAGCAAGAATGGAATTAAAAACAACTTGTTTATTCATAATCTCTAAAACATTTTTATGTTTTTAATGGTTTTGTAAACTTCCTAAAAAGTTATAAACTAAAAAATCTAAGAAGGAGAATGGATAAGGAAAAAAAGAGGCTTATCGAACTCTTGATTGGAGGAATGTTTATTATCCTTCTTTTGATATTCATTCTTAGTTTAACTTCCTATGGAAATTCTTCTTTTGAAAAGAATAAAAAAATTTCTTATGAAAGAACTTTTGTTCAAGGAAAATTAGGGGAAACTTCTTTTGGAATTCAAAATTCAAGATATGTTTTAAGAGACGGCGAAAATTACTTTGAAAAAAATTTTCAAGAAGAATTTCTCTATTCAAATGGAGACTATTTTTACAGCAAAAGAGATTTTCTTAGCCGTTCAAACGAAAACTTGAACAGTCTTAAAATAAGGATAAATTAAAAATGGTGTGGGGAGTTTTACTAAAAGGTTTTCTCGTCGGATTTACTGCAGCCTTGCCCTTTGGACCACTTGGAGCACTTTGCATAAAAAAAAGTTTAATTCCAAAAAACCTTGGGGGATATTTTACTGGATTTGGTGCTTCCTGTGTTGACGCTCTTTTTGCACTTATTGCTGGTTTTGGAATAACTGTAATTTCTAAATTTCTCTTGAACAATGAAGCTTCAATTCGTGGAATTGGTGGGCTTTTCTTGATTTTTTTAGGTTTAAAGGAACTTAAAACTAAACTTCCTAAAAAATTAAAAATTAAAAATGAAAGAAAAAATTTCTTAAAAGAATTCTTCTCAGGTTTCTCTCTTGCAGTTGCAAATCCTTTTGTGATTTTTTCATTCCTTGCACTTTACACTGTTTTAGGGCTTGGAAAAATAGCAGGAGACTATGGGCTTTCAGCACTTTTAGTTCTCTCAACATTTTTAGGTTCATTTTTAGGACTTTCCTTTTTGAATTGGATCGTAATTCACAACAAACACAGATTTCAAGAAAAAACATTGAATATTGTAAACAAATTTCTTGGAGTCATCCTTCTTGGAACAGGACTTTACTTAATTTTTCAAGTAATGACAATTTAACAAAAGAAATAAAAATAGAAAATTACTTTTTTTGTTATGAGAAAATATCTTAATCATGAAGCTTTCATTTTTTTTTGGAATTTTAATGGTAGTTGGAACCCTTTTAGAAATTTTCAAATATATTCAAATTAATCAGGACTGGTTCTGGTTTCTTGCTGGACTTGCGATAACTTTTGAAGGAATTATTGCACTTGTAAAACAAAGACAGTTTGACAAAAAATACAAAATTATTCCTAGAGATTGAGAAGCGAAACCCTTTAAAACCCACAAATTCTTCTAAACTTAAGGAAAATGTTAGGAGAAAATTTCAGGTAAGTATTATTCTGTTCAAGACCGTTTAATATTAGACTATTTGCAAAGGAGGAATTAATAAGATGAGTAAAAAAGTTTTTGTTGGAAACCTTCCCTTTAAAACTGGGGGAAATGAACTTAAGGACCTTTTTGCTAAATTTGGAGATATTGAAGACGCAACTGTGATTTCAGACAAATTTACAAGAAGATCAAAAGGTTTTGGTTTTGTTACATTTGTTAATGACGCTGATGCTGATAAAGCAGTTAGTGAACTCAACGAATCAGAATTCGAGGGTAGAAAATTAACAGTAAATGAAGCTAAACCCCGTGAAGAAAGAGATTAAGGTTTCTTTCTAATTGTTAGTTTTTTTTTAATTTTTATTTATTCTTTTTTGCAAGTTAGAGATTTTATTTCTAATTCTAATTGCGTTTTCAAAGTCGAGTTTGTCTGCGTAGTCATTCATTTCTTTTTCTAATTCAATAATTAGATTTGGAATTTCCTTTTTGGGAATGTGGTCAACGTCAGTAACTTCAACTGTTTTTTCTTTAATTGGTTTAATTATTGTTGTTGGGGTGATGTTATTTTTTTCATTGTATTCCTGTTGAATTTTTCTTCTTCTTTCTGTTTCACTAAGGGCTGTTTTTATTGAATCCGTTAAAACATCAGCGTAAAGGAAAACTTTTGAATTTACATTTCGGGCAGCTCTACCAATTGTTTGAATGAGGGATTTGTCATTACGTAAAAAACCTTCTTTGTCTGCGTCAAGGATTCCGACTAGTCCGACTTCTGGGATATCGAGTCCTTCACGAAGTAAATTAATTCCGACTAAAACGTCAAACTTTCCAAGACGAAGTTCACGAATAATTTCACTTCTTTCTAAAGTGTCAATTTCTGAATGCAAGTATCTAGCCTTAATTGCGTTTTCAGCCAAGTATTCAGTCATTTCTTCAGCTAATTTTTTAGTTAAAGTTGTAACTAAAACTCTATCTTGATTTCTAACCGCTTCGCGAATCTCTTTAGTAATATCTGCAACTTGATTTTTAGCTGGTCTAACTTCTACAACGGGGTCAAGTAAACCAGTTGGACGAATTATTTGTTCAACAATTTTTGAAGAATGGTCTTTCTCGTAAAAACCAGGAGTTGCTGAAACGAAAATTGTTTTATTTTTTTTAATGTATTCCTCGAATTCTTCGAATTTTAGAGGTCGGTTGTCGTAAGCAGAAGTTAACCTGAAACCGTAATCAATTAAATTTTGTTTACGGGCTCTGTCTCCTTTGTACATTCCGTGAAGTTGAGGAATTGTTTGGTGACTTTCATCAATTACAATTAAAAATTCGTTTCTAAAGTAATCAAGTAGGCAATATGGTTTTTCACCTTCCTTTCTTTTGTCAAAATGTCTTGAATAATTTTCAATTCCTTTACAATAACCCGTTTCACGAATCATTTCTAAGTCATACATTGTTCTTTGTTTAAGTCTGTGAGCTTCAAGGGGACCGAGTTTAGGTAAATCTTTTTTTAATTCTTCTTTAATTGATTCCTCAACTTCTTCTATTTCATCGTCAGAAATTACAAAGTGTTTAGCTGGATAAACTGTGAAGTGTTCCCAGACTTCTTTTTTTTCTCCAGTCATTTGGTCAAGTTCAACAATTCTTTCTATCGTGTCTTTAAAGAATTCAACCCTTATTATTCCTTCAAAACCTGAGGGGATAAAGTCAACTGTGTCACCTTTTACACGGAATCTTCCGGCGGCAAGTTCAAAATCGTTTCTTTCATATTGAGATTTAATTAATTTATACAAGAATTCCTTACGAGTGATTTTTTCACCCTTTTCTAAACTGAATCTGAAACCTAAATAATTTTCTGGGTTACCTAATCCATAAATACATGAAACTGAGGCGACAACGATTGTGTCGTTACGGGAGAGAACTGAAGAAGTTGCAGCTAGACGCATTTGGTCTAAACGTGAATTTATTGCGGCGTCTTTTTCTATGTATTGGTCTGTCGTTGGAATGTAGGACTCTGGTTGATAGTAGTCATAATAAGAAACGAAGTATTCGACTTTGTTATTTGGAAAGAGGGTTTTAAGTTCTTCATAAAGTTGCGCGGCTAAGGTTTTATTGTGTGCGATAACGAGTGTTGGCATTTGAACGTTTTCAATGACGTTAGCAATTGTGAAAGTTTTCCCACTTCCAGTTACTCCAAGGAGGGTTTGCATCTTAGCGCCTCTACGGATGCCTTGGGACAACTCTTCAATAGCTTTAGGTTGGTCACCAGTTGGCTTATTCTCTGAGACGATTTTAAATTTTTGGGATTCCATTTTCTATATAAAATCGATGAGGCATTGGTTTAAGAAATTTTTGGAGAAGGAGGTTTATTTGAAACAAGAGAGTTGGAGGATTTATGGATGGGAAATTAAAACAAAAAAAATATAAGTTAGAAGATATTTTCTTGATTATGTTTAGAGTTTTTACAACAAAAGAGTTCCAAAATAATTTTGATTCACTTGATGGTTCTGAAAAGAAAAGAGTATCTAAAATTCTCAACCAACTAAAAGAGAAGGGAAGAGATGTTGGAAAACCCTTGAAAGTTCCATATTTCAGAGAGAAAAGATTTGATGAAAAGAGACTTTATTTTCTTGCATATGAAAAATCATTTATAATTCTTGCGATTGCGATAAGTGACAAAAAAACTCAGCAAGAAACAATTAACAAAATTATTTCTGATATTGAATCATATAAAAAGTTTATTGATAAAAAATTAAAAGAGTTGGGACTTTAACCTTTCCATTCCTTAATTCTTCCATGTTTGATGTCTTCAAGACTTCTTTTTATTTGATTTACTAAGTTTGTGTCTATTTTTTTAATAACAACTAAGTCATCTACCCTTTCTATTCCGATTACACTTCCTTCTCCGAGTTTTAACTCCTTTCTCCATTTTAGAGGTATTACTATTTGCCCTTTTGAACTTATCTTTGAAATTTCCATTATGTAAGAAAGTAAGAAAGTAAGATTTATAACTGTTTCGGTTCCGTTTCTTCTCTAGAACAACAATTCTTAAAAAATATTTTTTCGTTTTGAAGATTATTATGAAAATTAAGGATTTGCCTGAGAGTTCAAGGCCAAGGGAGAGGTTTCTCTCTCAGGGACCTGAGAGTTTGAGTGATGCTGAACTTCAGGCAATAATTTTGAGAACTGGGACAAAAAGTGAAAATGTTGTTGATATGAGTAACAGACTCCTTAAAGAATATAAGCTTGAAAATTTGTTTGATTGTTCTTTGAAGGAGCTTCAGGAGATTAAGGGAATTGGTCCTTCTAAAGCGATAGAACTTTTAACGATTTCTGAACTTGGTAAGAGATATTCAAAAAGGAAAAATCCGGTTACAAAAATAACTAATGCTAAAGATGTTTTTAATTATTTTAAGGATAAACTTAAAGATAAAAAGCAGGAACATTTTTACACACTTATTTTGAACACTCAAAACATAATAACAAAAGAGGTTTTAATTTCTAAAGGAGTTTTGGATTCAGCGCTTCTTCATCCTAGAGAAGTTTTTAGGCCAGCAATAAAAGAGTCAGCAAAAAAACTTATTTTAATTCACAATCACCCTTCTGGAAATCCAGAGCCTAGTCCTGAGGACATTGAGATAACTAAAAAACTAATTGACATCGGTGAACTCTTGGACATAAAAGTATTAGACCATGTTATAATTGGTAGAGAGGGGTTTTGGAGTTTTAAGGAGAAGTCAAAAACTCTATAAATTAAGATCCTTTGTTAAAAACATGAATAAAAAGCAACTTGAGGAAGCAGATATAAGAACGAAATTTATTTTACCTGCAATTCTTAAAGCTGGTTGGGATAGGGATAAACAAATTAGAGAAGAACGGGCCTTTACAGTTGGAAGAATCTACATCAATGGAAAAACAACTTTTAGGGGAAAACTCAAGAAACCAGATTATGTATTATATTATAAAAATAATCTTCCAATTGCAATTGTTGAAGCGAAGAAAAATACCCTTCCAATCGGAGCAGGACTTCAACAAGCAGTAGACTATGCAGAAGACTTAGATATCCCCTTCGCATTTAGTTCCAATGGAGATGGTTTTATCTTACAAGATTTAAATTCTGGAGAAAATAAAGAAATTTCTTTAAATGAATTTCCTAGCCCAAAAGAACTTTGGAAAAAATATAAAGAATATAAAGGAATCACAGAAAAAATAGAAGACATTATTACCACAGAATATTATTTTGAAACCGACTGGAAAGAACCAAGGTATTACCAAAGAATCGCTGTCAATAGGGCTGTTGAAGCAATTGCAAAAGGTCAAAAAAGAATTCTTTTAGTTATGGCAACTGGGACAGGAAAAACCTATACTGCGTTTCAGACTATTTGGAGATTAAGAGAAAGTTGGAAACCAAAAGGGAGAACACCAAGAATACTTTACCTTGCTGATAGAAATATTTTAGTTGATGATCCTATGAACAAAGATTTGAAACCTCTAAAAAAGGTTATGACTAAAGTAAAAAATAGAAAGGCGGATAAATCCTACGAAGTGTATATGTCTCTTTACCAAGGAATGACTGGAAATGAGGAAGAAAAAAATATCTATAAACAATTCTCAAAAGATTTTTTTGATTTGATTATTGTTGATGAATGCCATAGAGGAAGTGCAAAAGCTGATTCTGCATGGAGAGAAATTTTGGAATATTTCTCTGATTCAGTACAAATTGGAATGACTGCCACTCCAAAAGAAACAAATAAAGTTTCAAACATTGACTATTTTGGAGAACCTCTTTACACTTATTCATTAAAACAAGGAATTGAAGATGGATTTTTAGCTCCTTATCGGGTGATTAAAGTTGCAATAAATAAAGATGTTCATGGCTACAGGCCACAAAAAGGCGAACTTGATAAATATGGGAATGAGATTCCCGACTATGTTTATACGAATAGAGAATTTGATAGAACTTTGGTAATTGATGAAAGAACAAAAGTTATTACAAAAAAGATAACCGAATTTTTAAAAAATACTGACAGAATGAGTAAAACAATTGTCTTTTGTGTGGATATTGAACATGCTGAAAGGATGACTCGGGCCTTGATTAATGAAAATAAAGATCTTTATACAAAAAACAAAAAATATGTTATGAGAATAACTGGAGATAATGAAATTGGAAAAAACCAACTGGATAATTTTATTGATCCCTCCTCGAAATATCCAGTTATAGCCACAACTTCAAAATTAATGACTACAGGGGTTGATGCTCAAACTTGTAAATTAATTGTTCTTGATGCCCCGATAAATTCAATGACAGAATTTAAACAGATTATTGGCAGAGGAACAAGAATAAGGGAAGATTATGGAAAAACTTATTTTACAATAATGGACTTTAGAAATGTTACAAACCACTTTGCAGATCCAGATTTTGATGGAGAACCTGTTCAACTTATTACCTTTAAGTCTGACGAAGAAATAAAACCCGATGAAATTAAAGAAGAACTTCCTGAAGAAATTCGTTATGGAATGCCAGATGTAAATATTTATGATATGGACGAAAAAACAAGAAAGTTTTATGTTAAAGAAGCGGATGTTTCTGTCCTTAATCAATCTGAACAATATCTTGATCCTTCAGGAAAATTGATTGCTGACAAAATGATTGATTACACTAAAAAAGAAATAAATGGAGAATACAAAACATTAAATGATTTTTTGAAAAGATGGAACATTCTTGATCAAAAGAGAGTGCTCTTTGAAGAACTTCAACAAAAAGGCATTGTCTTTGATGCTCTAAGGGAACAAATTCCAAATGGAAAAAATTATGATCCCTTTGATTTAATTCTTCATGTCGCATACGGAAAAAAACCTTTAACTAGAAGTGAGAGAGCAAAGAAAGTAGAAAAAGATTCTTACTTCAATAAATATGGACAAAAAGCAAGAGAAGTTATCTCTGCACTTCTTGAAAAATATTCAGATGAAGGAATTGAAAATTTAGAAGACGCCGAAGTCTTGAGAGTTGAACCTCTGAAAAGATTCGGCAGACCTTTGGAGATTATGAAATTGTTTGGAGGCCAGAAGAAGTATAAAGAGATGGTTAAAGAAATTCAGGAGAGGTTGTATAAAAACTAACAAAGAATTAGGTTGTTTTGATTTTTCCATCTTGTATCGAAAGTTGCAGAAAGTGATTGTATTAAATCTTTAGAAAATTTGTTGGGAAGTTCTATAACAAAACTTTCTTTATTTCTAATTGAGAAACCATGCCCCAACAAGAATAATCTATCCTTAGAAATAATATATCTATCATGTAAGTGATCATAAGGAAATCCTTTTACATCTACATCTTTATTTTCTACCTTAAAATCTTTTAAGTCTTGGCTCGAAACTTTTAAGTTTGAATTTTTTGAGGAGGTTAGGAATTTAACTTTTGCTTGTTTTAATTCTTCAAGAGCTTCCAGAGTATCCTTATTTATATAAGGATCACATATTTTTATTTCGCCTTTTAGTTCATTAAGGATCTTAACAAAATCTTTTCTTGCCGTCCTCGGTTTCCCGGGCTCAAAATAATAGACTTGTATATCTTCTTCATTTTTTTCAGAGGGATATTTTTGAATCCAGCCATTTTTATTCTTTAAGTAAGGTCTTTTTTTTAATAGGTCTGCAACATTTTCCGGATTTAAACCTTCTTTACTAAGAAGAGTCCTAACTTCCTTTGTTTCCTTTTTTGTTTTAAAAAAATCCTTTTTCCAAAGTGAATCTATAAATTTTGTGGGGCTTATCATTTTCTAAGGACATACTTCCATTTTTTATTTTCATTAATTCTATTAAGAACTTTTTGTTTACTTCTAAAATCAATACTTAGTAATTTTTCCACAGATTTTTTTGGATAATGGTAATTTTCTTTTTTTAATTCATCAAAGACTTCTGCAACAAATTTTGGCTTATTTAGAAAACCTTTTTCAATTAATAGTTTTATCCCTCCAGAAAGTCCTGAGAATTTATCTTTAGCTTTTTCTTTTTTAATTTTATTAGGTTTCCCCTCTAAATTGTTAAGTCTTTTTTCTATAATTTCAAATCTTTGGATTATTTCTTGTTCATTCATTTTTTATTAATTTTATCCCTGCATTTATGAATATTATAATTTGGGACAAAATATTTGCCTTTCTCCGATTTTGGAATTCCCTTTAATTCGCGTGTTAGATAAACTCGATTTTTTGCTAAATCTCCCCCAATAATCTCGGTTATATCTTTTGGAGTGATTTTCTCTTCAAAATCTTTTTGTAATTTTTTTATTGAAATTGCCTTTCTCCCCAACAAATACAATAAAATTTTTTGCCAATCTTTTAATTTGTAAAATTCTTCTTTGAAGATTACCTCTCCAGTTTTTTTATCAAATCTAAGATAAGGGGTTATAAGCTCTGCCAACAAATTTATGTCAGGACTTTCATCTTCATCAACAATTAGTTTATCAAGTGCATCTACCATTATGAATTTACATACCTCCATTGACCTTCTTCCTTTAATCTTCTGATTTCACCTTTTTTTACTAATCGAATTAGAGAAGGAGATAAATCGGAAACTTTGTAAAATATTGCCATCTCCTCTAGTCTTTTCCTAATCTCTTCTAATGTTCTTTTTTGTTTAAAAAAATCTTTTTCTATTAATAGTCTTACTCTTGCAAGAGGCCCCTCTTTTGAGATTTTTTTAGAACCATTCTGTTTCTTTGAAATTTTTCTTTTTTTAGTCGCCTGACTCTTTTCGGATGATAAAGATTCTTTTATTTTGATAATTTCCTCGGGAGTACCATCTATTGAAATTTTAGTTCCATTAGGAAGGATTATGTCTGCTTTTGCCATATCCATATACCAGATATACTCATTTATAAGCTTTTATATTATCGGCAGATATAATTATGGACTATAGAGTATAGTCTATACCGAAGAATTAAAAATGTCCCGCAAAACAACATTCATCAAAACTTCAGAACTTTTTTTATTTTCTTTAATTTTTTCTTCCAATTCGCCACACATTTTCATAAGAGCATCAACCTTTTCAACGATTCTTTTTTGTTCGGAGAGAGGGGGAAATGGAAGAAATGTCTCACTAAGTTTTCCTAAATAAATTCCTTTTTGTGCCGTACCTTTTCCTCTTTCAATAAAACCTTCCAAAACCCATGGAGACCTTAAATAATAACTCAAATAATTTGGATTAATCTTGGATTTGATCAAGGCAACGCTTCTTTGCAAACAAAATTTATCTTTAATATCAACAACACATGTCCGACCGATTGTTCCAACTATAGTTAATAAGATATCTCCTACCTCAATCGGATTTCTTTTTCTTTCTGTTTCATATTCTTCCTTAGAGATATATCTTAATTTTTCATTAAATACAATTTTATCATTAAGAACATTTGTTGCACTTATCATTGGAACCCCTTCTTTTCTTCCTTTTGGGGGATTGTGGCTACCGTCAGTGATTAAAGTGCAAACTTCTCCCAACCTTGTCCAAACCCAACCTTTAGGTAATTCATAAGGAATTTCGTCTTCGGAAATTGGAGGTAAAGGTTTTTGTTTTTTTATTTTTCTCTCTTTAATCAGTTTTTCTTTTTCTGCTTTTATTTTTTTCAATAATTCTGATGCGGGTTCGTCTTTTTGATTTTGCGGAACAAGTTTTCCTTGAACGGCTTCTGAAAGAATTGCTTGACGAAGTTTTGATAATAATTTTTTGTCGTGGGAAGAATTTTTCTCTAATTGGTTTATTTCGGTTTTTATTGAATTTATTTTTCCTAGGATTTGTTTTTGGATTGTTAAGTCTGGCAAATCAATTTCAAGAGGCAAAAATCTTTTTGGTTTGAGTTCAGTTTTTATTCCTCCACGAACTTGGCTTTGTACAATCTTTCTAAATGAGTCGCTTCTTAGAAACCATTTAAAGTAATCTATGTTAATTTTCTTTTTATCAAATTCATAAGAAGAGTAATGAATTGTTGCCATAATCTCTTCATCTCCTTGGTAAACTGCTAAAGCTCCTTTTTCGACATTAATCCCTGAAATTACTAAGTCTCCGGGCTTAATTAAAATCATTCCCGTATTTGTTTGCTTTTCCGTTAAGTGAATCTCTCCTGAGAAATCAATTTTGTTTAATCTTTTCAATCCTAATTTATTTGCTTCTTCCGGTTTGAATCTGTCTTCTCTTTCTTTTAGAAATAAACTAATTTTTGTTTTCATCTTAACATCCAAAATACTCCCTTGTTTCATCAACCAAATATTTAATTGAAAAATAAATGTACCCTAGCAAAATAGAAAATAATCCTAACCCTAGAAAAATTTGCAAACCAGTTTTTGCATTCTCAAAAGCAATCTGAACTGAAGTCCACAAAAATATATATGCCATGCTTGGAACACCTGCAATTAAGAGAATCCATTTAATTATTAATTTCAATCCTTCTGGCATTTCTTCAACCTCTTCTTTAGGTTTTGCCATTTAAATCTCCCCTTTAATCTTCTCAATTAATTTTTTACTTTCGTCAAAACTCTTTTCCAATTTATTCAAAATCTCTTTGCTGCTCAATAATTCCTCTTCTTCTTTTCCATTAGGATTATTTATGTCCAGATTATAATTTCTTTTTTGAATTTCATCTATTGAGACTTTCCAACAATTTTTTTCATATTTTTTATTTGTTCGATCTTTCCACCAGGATTTTTCCAAATCAAATTCCTTTATGTTAATTGGTTTTCCTTTGTTGTAAGTTTTATATCCTTCTGGAAGAGGATGTTCAAAATACCAAATTTCTTTTGTCGGCTTTCCCTTTTCAAAAAATAATAAGTTCGTTCTTATTCCTGTATAAGGATTAAAAACTCCGTTCGGAAGCCTGACAATTGTATGGAGATTAAACTCACTAAGAAGTTTTTCTTTTATTCTTGTTTTAACTCCTT
>CAZONG010000012.1:0-14185 GCA_964581315.1 Candidatus Woesearchaeota archaeon
ATATATCATGAAAGAAAAAACAATCATGAATCAAAAAAAGAAAAAGAGGAGTTTTTCTTTTCCAACATTCTGGGTAGATCTTCAACAGATTCTTTAATCAAATCCCGGAATTTAATCTTTCTCGTTCTAATTTCATTCGCGCTAGTTTCAGCATCAATTTCGTGGTGGTATTCAATAGGAATTCTTATTTCATTATTGGCATTCATTCCTTGTCAAACGGTAATTTTTCTAAGAAAGAGAAATATTGATTGTTAATTTAATTAATTTAATTTCAAATAAATTTAGCGAGGTAATAACATGGCACAGTCAGAATATTTAATGATTCACAAAAGAAAATCTTCTTCTGTGATTCTTTCGTTATTTTCATTAGGCTTTCTGGTGTTATTCTGTTTTGGATTCAGTTCGGAATGGGTAAAATGGATTAAATACAACCCAGAAAATGTTTTTGCTCCAATGAGGTTAATTCCTTGGTTTTCCCTCGGTTACCTACTTTTTCTTGGACTTTCTACGTCTGTTCTACTTCTCTTCAAAATTCCAAAAAGAATAGAAGAGGATGGGTTACTAAGAAGGGCTTTCCAAACTTTTTGTTGGGGCCATATAGGGGGATTAGTAGGGGGAATTGTTTCAGGAATCATTTTTACTTGTGAAAATGGATTCTCCGAGATTGTGCCTTCTTTTGCATATTCAATTACCTTCTCTCTTCTTATTTTTCTTTCCACGGCTCTTATCATTGGTATATATTCTGGGATTAGAAGAGATTTTAGAGAAGAATAAAGAGACAAGAAGGTAAAGAATCATGAATAATTTAATTAAAAAAGGAGTTTACCTTGAAAAAGTTAAGTTTATCAATCGTAGTTTTATTGTTTGCAGCATCTTTTATCTACTCGCAGAATGATGATTTCAAAGCGAAATCACTTCACGCTTATACCGGCGAAGGCTCGCTGTCCAGCGGATACGGGTTAACGGGTTTCTTCAGTTGGAAACATTATGATCTCGAACTAGACATGGTTAGTAACATGGGTCAAGTCCTTTTTACAACCGCGATAGCTGACGGCGTTGCAGTGGGTCCAACATTTGGTTTCTTTGAAAACACAATGTGGATTGCACCAGTTGTCGAATTAAGTTTGTTTGGTGGACATTTCGAAACTTTAAATTGGGTTGGATGGAGCTTTGGTGATGCTCAAGTTAAATCAACAAAAGCAGAACTCCAATTCATGTTCAGTTACCAGCAGTTGACAATAAAACTCGGAGATCCTGATGCAACAAACCTCGCAATTTATGCAGCGAAACAAAACTACTATCGGACAAATGATAACATTTTCGGCACAAAATTAAATTTACAATTCAATAAGAATTGGTCCGGATTCTGGGGATGGGGCTACATGTTACACGGAGAAAAACATCTCTGGACCTGCGGAATTTCCTACAATTTTGAATAACCTAATTCAAACCGCTTCTTTCAATTTGGGCAGAAGCGGTTCTTTTTATAAATTTAAACCCTGGAGGCAAAGATGGACAAGCATGAAATCTCAAAGGAGATTTTAAGTCAGTGTTGTGCAAGGGGATTAAATATCTCTCATTCAAAAATAAAATCACTTTCGTGCAAATTAGAAGGTCATCCTCGTGAAAAAGTTTTGAGAGAAGTTAGTTCTATTGTTATCTCTAAAAAGAAAAATAAATCTGGATTTAGTGAAGCAAAATCTGAAATTTACAAATTTATCCAAAAAGAAAGGTTTTCATTAAATTCAAAAAGAGTCAGGAGAATTGCAAAACAACTTGCAAGAAGAAAACTTTCTCCAGTAGAATTAAAAAAAGAAGTAGAAAGGGTTTTTGGGAATTTCAAAAAAGAATCTCAAAAAGAAAAAATTCTTACAGAAGAAGAGAAAATTCAAATATTACAACGCTGGTTAAGAAAAAACAAAAAAACAAAATTTCAGAAATAATTTTTAAAAATCACCTAAGGAGGTGTAAAATGTCTATTTGGTTGATAATTTTAATCATACTAACTGTTATCGGAACTTTTACGGGTTCAGTAGGAGGGTTTATTCCATTTTATACAAAAAAGGCTGGAAAAAGTTTCGGAATAAACCTCGGCATTTTTGGTACGGAATTTGAAGAAGGAGCAGTTCATTATGGAATAAATTTTTCAGGGTGGTTAAATCGGAACTGGAATGGAAAAGTTGTTGGAATAAATATTTCTCCTTTTAATCTCTCAAGTAGAGAGGGGGGCATCAAAAAAGAGGTAATAGGGTTGGAAATAGGATTATGGAATGAAAGCATTTGTAAGGGGATTCAAATAGGAGTACTCTGTTCTTCTTGTAGATACAATGACGAAGATAGAGATTCCTTTCTTATTAATTTTGATTTCAGAGATTAATTTAAATTTTTAAAAATCACCTAAGGAGGTGACGTGATGAAAAAGAAAATAATTATTAGTTTGTTAATCTTTCTCGCATTCCTTCCATGGATTTGCGGCGAAATTCATCCGCAATCAAAAAGTTCGGCGGTAATCGGGACGGGGAAAGTTCAAGTTCTTTTAAGAATTCAGTTCTTCAATTTTCCCGGCTATCCAATTGAAGAAGGAAAAATTTCTCTGTATGAAATGGAAAGTAAAGTTCTGCTTGCACAAGTAGAGCCAAATTATCTTGGAACAGGAGTATTTGCCTTTTGTTCTAAAGAAAAGGCAGAATCGATTCCCGGAAATTTAATTGCAATTTTTTCAAGTGAAGATTATGATTCACTGAAAATAGAAATTTGGAAATCTAGTTTAATTATGAGGTTTCCAAACTCGGTCGTTTGTTTCATTGGGCCCGCAGAAGTTTCGACTGAAGAAATAGTAAAAAGAGTTCTCAAGAGAGACTACATTCCATGGAACAATGAATCTCAAAAATTTTATTCAGGTCCGTCTGTCTTTGAATACCGGCATCTGTTGGTCAAAAATAAAAAGGAGGGATAAAATAATGGATGCAAGAAAAATATTTCTTGGGGCGGTTTCAATAATTTTTGGAGTGATGTCTTATATGGGTTATGCTTATCTCCTTAAATATCTTGAAGCCGATTTTTTAATCTCTCAAAGCGTGTGGGAATTTGTGGTTATTTGGGCGGTTTATCTGGCCTTTTATTTTACAACTGCAATCTCCTTAATTGCTTCTATAAAAATTTTCTGGAAAATCAAACCAATGTCTTCAACGACGAGAAATGGATTAATTGATGGTCTGAAACAAGGTTTCTGGTTTTGTGTTTATATCAGCACCTTTTGGTTAATTCTTGGAATTGTTTTAGGCAAATTGTTGTCCCTCTTATCTTGGCCAAATGAAGTCTACCATTCATTAAGATTCTATTGCTGGTTAAGTTTAGGATTAGGTTTTATTTCAGGATTAAAAAACGAACTAAAAAAAGAACTAAAAAAAGAACCTAACGGAGAAGGAGGTTCAACTGGTTAAAGAATCCTTTAAAATTAAAATTTCAAAGCCTCCTTCTAAATCTTACTAACTGTCAGGGAGGCTTTAATTAACTCAATTCAAAACAGTAACAAATCGGAGGTAATCGTGAGATCAATCAGAAGTCCCCCAAAATTTTCTTTTAATTAACTTTTTTAAACATGCTCTAAAAACAGAGGGTAATCTTATGAATAAAAAATTAGGTAATCTTGAGAGATTTCTTTTGAACAAAAAAATTTTCCGTCTGAACCAATATTATGAGATTTATCAAAGAAAAGAAATTTATGGTTCATGCAGGCATATTACGAATTTGGAAGACGTCCTTGGTTTTAATCTCTTTTTTATTTCGAGAAATAAAAGGAGTTTTGTAAATCATGTTAAGGGAACTTTTCCAAAGGGAGAACAATGTGCGAAACATATTCTTGTAAGAACACTTCTCCCAGGCGAACGGTTTCTTGCAAAAATAGGGGACCCATTTAAAATATGGCTAACTGCAGAAGAAGAATGGAATTTTGGAGAATACAAATATTATTCCTTCAGAGTTTCGGAGGAGTGTGTTCTTTTTGTTTTAATTGATCGTGGCAGAAAATTAAAATTCATTGAAAAAATTAATTCATAATTTGTAAAGTCAGCGAGGAAAAAATGTGTACAATAAGAGGTCCTTAAGAATTTCTTTTAATTAATTCAATCTAGTTCTTTTCATTAAATAACGAGGTAACTGGCATGAAAAAATATATGTTAGTTTTGTTTATGTCCCTTTTTATTTTCAGTTCGTGTAACAAAGAAAGTGGAAATCCCGTGAGTCCTCCGCCTCCACCTCCGCCACCAGTTCACGTTGGAAATTTTGTTCTCGGAGGAAACACAGTTCAAATTTCAAAAAGTTCAGAAAAAGATATTTCTTCAGTTAGTCCAACAAAAATCGTTTTCTCTTCAAATCAGAACTTTAAACAAGGAGAAATACTTTTTTCAGATGGTTACTTTTCAAAAGCACCAAAGGGATTTTTAAGAAAAGTAAATTCAGTTGCTGGAGGAGATGTTTATACTTCTTATGCTTCAATTGAGGAAGCTTTTAGCAAAGGAGATATGGACTTTACAATTCCGTCTTCATCTCTAAATAAAGTAGATGCAAAAGGAGTGACTCCAAAAATCAATTCTACAAAGAGTATAAGTTATAGTCTTAACTATTTGATATATGACCAAGACGGAAATCCCTCAACAACCGACGACCAGTTAAAGTTAGAAGGGAGTTTAACTTTGGACGGAATAATTACCGGCGGATTACATTTCCCTCCCTTTAAAGTCAATGCAGGTTTTAATTTTACAAATACCATTGACTTAAATTTGGTTGCAACGGGAAACATAAACTATCACACAGAAAAAACGCTTTTCACCGCGGAAGGTGCTCCAATCGTTGTTTCGGGAATTGTTTTAACTCCAGCGATTTCTGTAAAGTTTATTCCTGATGTTGCGGTCTCCGGAAAAGCAACGGGAGGAATTCATGATGTAACAAGATTGAATGCCTCTTTAGGTTTTGAGAAAGTCTGGAACATTTCTCAATCATTCAGCAATGTGTTTACTGCAAAACCCGTGAAGGTGAATTTAGAAGGAAAAATAAAAGGAACCTTGCTTTTCCAATTAAATCTTTATCTATTTGAATTAATTGGTCCGGGAGTAAATTTTGGCCCATACACAGAATTAAATGTAAATATTAATCAAAATCCGTGGTGGGTTTTATATGCGGGAGCAGAAACAAACTTGACCGTTAACACAAGAGGAATCGCTTCTTCTATCGGAAATTATTCAAAGGCTCTCGTAGAAACAAAAAAAGAAATTGCAAATTCAGGGATAGCAAATAATCCTCCAAATGCAACTTTTTATATAACTCCTGATGTTTCAAAAATAAACACTTCAACTCCTGTTACCTTTTATGCAGATTCTTCAAGTGATGACAAAACCCCGCGCTCACAATTAGTTGCAAGGTGGGACTTTGATGGAAATGGAAATTATACTGCTTACTCTTCTATAACAAATCATCCGACCCACACATATGCCATTGCGGGAAATTATAATCCAACGGTAGAGGTAAAGGATGAAGGAGGCCTAACTTCAAAAGCGTCTTTATATCTAACTGTTTCACAAGAAGTTAAAAATCCCGTTTTTAATTATTCAAAATTTAGTCCTCCTAACGGCTCAACCACTTCTTCAACAGATTTAACTTTTAGCTGCGGAAGTTTTGTTCCAAATCCGGATTATACTCTTTACCTTGGAAGTTATGAACCCTCACTTTCAGAATTTCACACCGGAAGTGATTCAAGCTATCACCTAGGGAATTTTTTCCCTGTTGGAACAGTTGTTTATTACAAATGGAATGTAAAAAATAACCAAGGAGTAGATTCGACGACCGCAACGTTTTCTTTCACAGTTGGAGGTTCGGGAAGCACAGGCCCAGAATTTTCTACTGTAACGGATTCAAGAGATGGACACGTTTACAAAACGGTAAAAATCGGAAATGATTGGTGGCTTGCAGAGAACTTAGATTATAAAACGCCAAATTCAGTTTACTATAATAACAATGAATCTGCATACAAAGACTACGGCCGGCTTTACACTTGGCAAGATGCACAAGATGCTTCAATTCCAGGGTGGCACGTTCCAACTAAAGATGAACTTCAATCATTAATTAATTACACCGGCGGAGATTTAAAAGAAACTGGAACAAATCATTGGGATTCTCCAAACACAGGAGCAAAAGATAACTTCGGCTTTTCTGGATTTGGAGGCGGAGCATATACTTCTCTTTCAGGTTTCTTTTCCTTAAATAAAATTGGAACTTTCTGGAGTTCAACAATTTACGACCCAGGAATAAATTTTTACGGTTACATCCTTCCTTTAGAAAATTCAACGTCTCAGGTAATTTTAATGCCCTATGAAAAAAATGCAAAGTGCTCAGTTCGCCTTATAAAAAATAAATAATTTCTTAACCGCGAAAAATCAGTGAGGAAAAAATGCAATCAATTCGTCCACCATAAATTTAAACCAAATTTAATCGTTTAAAACTATTTTTCTAAAATTTAAATTCGGAGAAACTATATGTCCAAGAAAAATTCAAAAGTAGTGTGTAACCCAGAAGCAAAAATTGAGGTTTTAATTTCTCATTTACTTAATGGTACAAGAGGAAGTAAAACTCACTTAAGCAAAAAAACTGGTATCTGCAGAAAAACTGTTTGCAAACACCTGAAAATTCTAACTAATGCAAAAGTTGTTATCCATAGTCAATTCGGAGATGACCGCTCAACTTATTTTATTTCAGAAGAACACAGGGGTTCAAAGGTTAAGGATATTATCCGGATAGTCGAAAAAAATAAAAGATAAATTGCTTTCCTCAGGCGCCAGTCAAAAGCTCCTCTCTTGACTGGCTTCTTTTTAATCAAAATGCAAAATAAAAAAGGTGAATTATGATTCGAGGGCCTTAATCAAATATCTTTTTTTAAATTATTTTTAAAGGAGTTAATATGAAAGATTCAACATGTGTTTTTTTATGGATTCTTTTGATTATTTCTGGGATTCTTATTTTCAAAATTGACAAAGAAAACCAATTAATCCTCCTCGTTATTTCAGACGTTATTGCCTATGTTCTTGGGCTTGTGTTTCTTGGTACCGATGCAGACAACTTTAGGAAAAAGGAAATTGTTTTGTTCCTTTTGATTGTAATCTATACTTTTATTGAGGCTTTTAATTTGCCCATAAAAAATTTTCAAGATTACCTCACAATGAGAACGATAGGCGGTTCAATACTTTCCGTTCTTTTTCTTTTCTTTAGGTTTTAATTAGTTCTTTCAATTAATTTTTAAAAAATTTAGTGAGGTCAATATGCAAGGAATTTATCTGGTCATTGGGGTTGTAAGTTACTTTACATTTGTTCTTATAGGGGAGGAATATTCAATGTTCGTCTCTCACAAAGGAAGGACATATTTCGAAAAAGATCTATTTTTCTATCTTCAGCTTGTAATAGTTCTTTTTATCATTTTTGGATACCTCTTTGCTTCAACAAGTCCTTCGGCCTCGTTCGTTTTATATGTGGGACTTGTTTTTGCATGGCTTTATATGGGGCTGGGAAAAAAGGAATACGAAAAAATTCCAGCTCCAAAAATTGGAATTTTCTCAATCTTTCTACTCTTGGTTTCAATTTTCTTCTACTTCTAAAATTAATTAACATGTTTCATAAAATAAGGAGTCTGGTGTGAAAAAATTATTGTGGTTATTGATTGTTGTTTTACTGATCCTCTTCTTATCTAAAGTTGGATTCTGGGCAATGGTGTGGGCTTTCCTTTTAGGAATTTTCTCTTTCTTTTTTGCACTAATGATTGTGGTCTTTCTTGGAATCCTCTTTGTTCTTGGAGGGGTTTGGATGTTCCTTTGGCAACTAAAAAATTCTCAAAGATAACTTTTAAGGAAGCTCTTCAGAAATTTAATCAACATGTTTGATAAAATAAGGAGTTTATGGTGAAAAAAATAATTGCTCTCTCAGTAATAATAATTATTGGGATTTTCTTAGTGATCACCTTCCCCCATGCAAAAACAGTAATTATTATTTTGTTGCTAATTCCTTTTTTCGTTGCTTTAATTCACCCTTCGGGTAAAAGATAGTCCTAAACAAAAACCTCCTCTTACTGCTACCTTGTCGCGAGGAGGTTTTTCCTTTCTTTCGCTTACGCGAAATTCATTTCTTTAGGTGAATTCCTTCACCAAATTTAATCCAAACAAAATTTAATAGAATATTTTTTTTTGCAAAATTTTCAAGCAAAATAAAAAAATTTAGTTATTTTTTCACTAAAAATCTAAACTCCAATCTTTAAAAAAAATCTTTTTACCAGAAAATTACTTCAAAGTTTTTGCAATGTGCTTCAAATCTTTTTTTAAAGCGTCAATTGCCTTTTTGAAAACTTCTTCAGCTTTCATTTGACCAAAAGATTCAACATTAAAAATTATTTCTCCAGTCTCAACAACTTCAATCTTTTTTTTGGCCTTTTGCCCAAGTCCTTCACAAAAATCAAGAAGAGACCTTTCTTGGTCGTCTTTAAAACTAATTTTGCTTCCTTTAACTTTTATTTCAGTTTGAGGGAATTTACTAGCAATTTCTTTTTCAAATTCTTTATCCATTGTAATTTCTGTTACATCTCTAAAAAAAAGAAGTCCGGGTGAAAACTTTGCGTGTTCTCTTCCAGTTCCCATCCTTGTTTTTCCTTTAATTTTAAGTTCTTGATCTTGTCCTAAAAGTGTTAAAGGAATTTTGTCATAAACAACTTCAACATCTCCTTTTATTTCCCCAGAATAAACTTTTCCTTCTTTTTTTGAATCAAGTTTGAATTTTAAAACATCGTCGTCCTTAAACGATTTTTGAAATTTAATTGGAACTAAACCTAATCTGTGAGCAAGAGTTTCGTCATAAAGTGGAGAGTCGTTTCTTGAAATTTCAACTTCGTCAATTGCCATTGTTGGAATTAAACCAACACTCCTTCTAATTGCATTTGCAATGTTTTCATTAACTTTAAGTTTGAAAATTTGTTTTTCGTCGGTATTTTTTATCATTTTCATTTTTAATATTCAGTAAAGAACCTTTTTAAGGTCTTCTTCCACGTCTTCCTCCTTTAATTTTTGGTCCTCCTCGAGGCATTCTTGTTGTGTCGAGGATATTTAAAATTTTAAAGCCATCTCTAGTTAAACTTTTAACAATACTGTGTGCTCCTGGTCCTGGAGAGGGATTCCTTGTTTTTGACCTAATTCTAACATAAAAAGATTTTATTCCAAGGTCTTTTACTTCTTCAGTAATTCTTTTTGAAATAAACATCGCAATTGTTGGATTTGCTTTAAGTCTAGAGTGTTTAGTAATCATTCCACCAGTAATTTTTGAAATTGTTTTTCCACTCATGTCAGTTACGTGAACAATTGTGTTGTTAAATGAGGTGTAAATATTAATTACTGCTTCAGATTCTTTACTAACTGTCGACTTACCTTTGTGTTCTTCAGAAGTTTCTTCTTCAACGTCTTCTTCCATTTCTTCAAAAGGTTCTTCAATTTCAACTTGGTCTAAAGTTTCTTCTTTCTCTTCTTCCATTTTATTTTGTTTTTTTGTTTTTTCTTGTTTTACCATTTTTATTCTTCCTTTGCTTCAACAACTTTTTTAGTTTTTATTTTTTTCTTTAGCCCAATTTTGTCCTCGAAATTAACAGGAACAATGTAAGAGGGACTGTCAACAACTGAACCATTAACAAGGATTCTTTTGTGAGTAATCATTTGTCTTGAAGTCTTTGGAGTAGTTGCAATTCCTTTTTTTACTACAACAGTTTGAAGTCTTCTATCCAAGTAATTTGTTTTGTCAAGACCCAATACATCTGAAATTGATGCAACTTGTAATCCAATTTTTTGAAGTCTTGAAAAAAGTGCTTTTTGTTCTTCAGCCGACGCTTTAATTAATCTCTTTGCTTTTTGTCTCATAACTCTAACTTTAGCTTCAGCTTTCCAAATTTCTCTTTTATTTTTCAATCCGTATTTTTTCTTAATTACTCCTTCTTCTTCAATTCTTGCCTTGTCAAAGGGTCTCTTTGGTCTTGAATATTGTTTATGTTTTCTCTTCATTTTTTCTTACCTGTTTCTTTTCCTTTAGTTACATTTTTTGCAGCAGCCTCGGCTTTTGGACCTTTCTTTTGGATTCCAGAACTTTTTCTTCTGTTCTTTCTAAAGTTTGCTTTTGTTCTTTGTCCTCTTAAAGGAAGTCCCAAAGTATGTCTAAGCCCTCGGTAACTTTTAATTTTTTTAAGTCTTTTAATATCAAACTCTTGCTTAAG
Organism: Candidatus Woesearchaeota archaeon; assembly: GCA_964581315.1. Taxonomy (GTDB): domain Archaea; phylum Nanobdellota; class Nanobdellia; order Pacearchaeales; family GW2011-AR1; genus GW2011-AR1. The sequence continues at coordinate 10,286 of CAZONG010000012.1, forward strand.
TTCCAAATCAACTCCAATTAAGTGTTTATCACTTCCAGTTTCAAGTTCGTTTCTTCTGTTGAAAATAAAATTAGGGGCTTTTGGATTTTTCAAAAATTCTGTTATTTTTGCAATTTCAGAATCAGTCAATTCTCCAATTCTTTTATTTTTATCAATATTAAGTAAAGCACAAGTTGCATTTGAAACTGACCAAGAAACTCCTTTTATTTTTGTCAAACCGACGTAAAGTTTCATACGACCTTCTATATCTTTAGAGAGGATTCTAACAATTCTCTCTTGACTTTTTTGTTGTGTTTCTTTTGCTTCCATTTTATTGTGTGAATAAATTGTATTTTTCTATTTGCGTAAGCTCTTGAAAAATTCTTTTTTCAATTGCTTTTTCAGGGTCAGGTAAGTTTGGAATCCTTTCTTTCATTTCTTTTAAGGTTTCAAAAGGTTTTTCTTCCCTTTGTTTTAGGATTTCCTGCATGTGCTTTTTCCCAAGTCCGGGAAGAAGTTCAATCAAATGCATTCTCTTGTTTATTGCGCTTGATTCATTAAAAAACTTAACCATTTTGGCTTCGTTTTCTTTGACCCTTTTCACAATTATTTCTTGCAATTGATTTTTAGCAGATTCTGTCAATCTTTCTCGTTTTAGCCGACCAAGAATATAATATACTTTGTCTCTTTTGCCTTCTCCGATGTAGACGTCTTCTCCTACCTGAATTTCGACTCCTCTCCTAGGGACTAGCTCTAAAAGAGTAAAATTTTCTTTACCAATAGCTTGAACTATAGGCATCATTTTCCTTTCTAAGGGATACCCGTTCGGTAAATATTCTAGTACTGTTGCATAATCTTCTTTTGCCATTTTCTTTATTGATATTCTTTAATTGTTGTGATAATAGTTTCTGCTTCATTTTCGTCTAGGTTAGAATCAGGTAAAATTTTTGAAATTTCTTCCCTTCCTTCTGGCATCATTTCAATAAGTTTTGAAATGTGCATATCATTTAATTTAATCAAGTTCAATTGAGTGAGCTTTGCTCTAAGTTCTTTTGCCTTTTTCTCGTTTAAACTGTTGAATTTTTTTATGAATGCTTTTAACTCAGGGTTTTTCATATACTCTAGAGATTCTTGCATGCTTAAGGGGGTTGTATTTTTTATCATTTTGAAGTTGTCGAAACTATTTTTTTTAAATGTACTGGTTCGATTAAATATTCTTTTTCCATTTCTTGGTCTTTTAATTTTATAATGTAGGCTCTTCCTCTTTTTCCAATTACTTTTCCAGTTCTTCCTTGAAGTCTCTTCGGGAAATTTGAATTAAGAGAAACGTCTTTTGTTACTGCAACTGAATCATTTTCCTTAAATTTTTGAAAGTAACTACTAAGACTAATTTTACCTCTAAGTCTGATGTTTTTTCTCTTTACCATTAATAAGAGAGAAAAACATTCCATTTAAAAACTTATCTCTTTAAAAATTTCAAAAAATTAAAATTAGATATCTCCGCTTTCCCGTGAGGCTTCCATTTTTTGAATTATTGTGTTGAACATTTTGTCGCCCCAAACTCCTCTACCACAAGATTCACAAAAATCTATCACACTCTCGTCAGAAACTTCTCCTTGACAATAAAGACATTTTCTTCCCATATTCACCTCTAGGTTATTTTGTTCTTTTTTGTTTTTAAATATTTATATTTGGGAATTTCTAATTTAGAGATTTCTAAGAGAATAGACAAAATAAACTAACAGTAAGTTTTAAAAACTAAAAATAGTGAACTAATATATGATAATTCCAGTTAGATGCTTTTCATGTGGAAAACCAATAGGACACTTGTGGGAAGAATACAAAAAAAGAGTCGAAGAAGGGGAAAACCAAGCAAAAATCCTTGAGGAATTAGGAATTGAAAGATTTTGTTGCAGGTCGGTGTTCTTAGGTCAAGCAGACAACTTGGAATTAATTTCTAAGTTTAAAAAAGCTTAAAAATTTAATAAATAGGTTTAAATAATTTTAAGGATACACTTTAATATGAATTTCAAAATTGATTGGATAAAATTAGGCTCTTCATTAATCATTGGTTTATTAATTGGTCTTTTTTATGCAAATTCAAAAATGGTCTTTGGAGGTTATGAAGGATTTTGGTATTCTTTTGTGCCTTTTTTTGTTTTAGGTTCAGTAGTTGTTTATGCTATTTGGAGCATTTTTGATAAATAATTTTTATTAAATTTAGAAATTTTTTCTTTATCTAATTCTTTGACAATTTGTTCTTAATGTCTGAACATTCCATGGAACCATGACGGCTTCTTGATTATTATTTTGGTAAGAAATATAATTTTGGTTAACTGGTTTTTCAAAATAAAAGTGATCAGTAGAATAATTTTTTTCAGCCGAGATTAAAAGAGTTGCAATCAAAAGAATTGCGACTAAAAGAAGAGCCAATCCGACAAGAATTATTTGTTTTTTTCTTTCCATTTTTCTAAATGCGCCGGCCGGGGGTCGAACCCGGGTCAACTGGTCGCTTCGTGTTAAAAACACTTGGAAGCCAGTTATACTGCCACTATACTACCAGCGCGATACATAGTTAACTCAAATTTTAATTTAATAAATGTTTTTGTTTTCTAAAATACTCTTTTTTCATTTCAAGAAAAACGCCCGGGACAGGATTTGAACCTGCGACCCCCACATTAGGAGTGTGGTGCTCTAATCCAGGCTGAGCTACCCAGGCACGTCGCGAATTATTTCGAAGTCTGGATTTCCAGACCGAGAGATTACGCGAAGACTTTCTCTCTCATTTATTCCCCCCTGAGCGTGGTCTCGAGTTGAGCTACCCAGGCATAATTAAAGTAAAATGCGAGGACTAGGATTCGAACCTAGGTAAGGATAAACCACAAGAGCCTAAATCTTGCCCGTTTGACCACTCCGGCATCCCCGCATGTTTTTGATGCCGTTCACCTTCCGAATAAAGAAGGAGGGGTTGATAAGGGGAAACTTGTGTTCCCATTATTCCGGCATCCCCGCATGAATTAAAGTAAAATAAGGAGTATAAAAAGTTTTATAAAGCAGAAGTTTCTTCAATTTTTGAAGACGGCCATAGTAGGTTGGAAACACCTGTTCTCTTTCCGAACACAGAAGTTAAGCTTCCTACGTTACTGGCTTTAGTGTCCGACAAGATGCGAACCCAATAAGTCGTCTTTCATTTTTTTAATTTTTTTAAAAAAATCCTTTTTCTCCCTATTAATAAACTTTATATATCAAAAAAATTTCTGGTTTAGATGGAAGAAAGGAATTGGCACGACAAATATTACAAAATTATGCTTCTGATCCCGATTGTTATAATTTTGTTTTCTTTAGTTTATGTCACAATTAACTATCAACAAACTGGAGACTTTTTCAAAAAAGACATCTCTTTAACAGGTGGAACTTCCGTTACTCTTTATGACAAAATTTCTGCAACGCAGGTTGAAAAAGATCTATCTGGAAAACTTAGCAATTTAAACTCAAGGGAAATTTACGACTTAGGAACAAACGAACAAAAAGCATTAATTATTGAAACAACGACGGATTGGAACGAAACTCAACAGGTTTTGGAAGATTACGTGGGCTACCCAATTGTTGAAGGTCAAAACGCAGATGTTCAGTTTACTGGTTCGGTTTTAAGTGAAAGTTTTTACTCCCAACTTTTAATTGCAATTCTTGTCGCGTTTGCATTTATGGCAGTTGTCGTTTTCATTATTTTCAGAAACTTAGTTCCATCTGGAGCAGTAATTATCTCAGCATTTGCGGACATTTTGATGACTTTAGTTGTAATTGATTTAACTGGAATAAAGATGTCAACAGCGGGAATTGTTGCGATTCTTATGCTGATTGGTTATTCAGTAGATACAGACATTCTTCTTACAACAAGAGTTTTAAAGAGAGATGAAGACT
>CAZONG010000013.1:0-13991 GCA_964581315.1 Candidatus Woesearchaeota archaeon
GGCTGCAAAAAATGCGGGTGACCTTGAAGGGGGAATGGCAACTTGGCAACATTCCGACGAACAAGAGAGACTTATGACTGTTGACGCAGCGAACGTTTCTATGGCCCACTCTTACTTAGGAAAAGAATATTTGATTAATTTAATTGATACTCCGGGTCACGTTGACTTTGGGGGAAATGTAACTCGTGCAATGAGGGCAATTGATGGAACTTTTGTTTTGATTTGTGCTGTTGAAGGAATTATGCCTCAAACTGAAACTGTTTTAAGACAAGCTTTGAAAGAGAGAGTAAAACCGGTTTTATTTATTAATAAAGTTGACAGACTAATTAACGAACTTAAATTTACTCCCGAACAAATGCAAGAAAGATTTATGAAATTAATTGAAAGTTTTAATCACTTGATTGAACAAATTGCTGAAAAAGAATTTGCGGAAAAATGGAGAGTTAATGTTAATGACGGAAGTGTTGCCTTTGGTTCCGCGAGGGAAAATTGGGCTCTTTCACTTCCCTTTATGAAGAAGAAAAATGTTAGTTTTAAAGATATTTACAAAATTTATGATGAGACTATTCCAAAAGAAGAAAGGCAAAAATGGGTTTGGGAAAACGCTGCACTTTATGAAGTAGTTCTAGATATGGCAGTTAAACACTTACCTAATCCCCTCGAAGCACAAAAATATAGAATTCCAAAAATTTGGCACGGAGATGAAAATTCTGAATTTGGAAAATCCCTTTTAAAATGTGATCCTAAGGGAGAACTTGCATTTGTTGTAACAAGAATTGTTATTGATCCGCGAAGTGGAAAAGAAATTTCTGCTGGAAGAATTTATTCTGGAACAATGAGAAGTGGAATGGATGTTCACTTTAACAATGCTGGAACTTCAGGAAAAATTCAACAGGTTTTAGTTTACAATGGAATTAAACCTGAACAATTAGAAAGCGTTCCTGCTGGAAATGTTCTTGCAATAAGTGGAATTGATGTTGACGTTGGAGAAACTGTTACAGAAAAAGAACAAACTCCTTTTGAAGAAATTAAACACATTTTCCAACCTGTAATTACAAAATCTATTGAGGTTGTTAAAACCCAAGATTTGCCAAAACTTATTGAAATTTTAAGAAAGGTTGCTAAGGAAGACCCGTCAATAAAAGTAGCTATCAATGAAGAAACAGGGGAATCACTCCTTTCTGGTATGGGTGAACTTCACTTAGAAATTATTGAAAACAGGATTAAAACTGAAAAAGGTTTAGAAGTAAAAACTTCTCCTCCAATTGTAGTTTACAGAGAAAGTGTTTTGAAAGCTTCAGCTCCTAGTGAAGGAAGAAGTCCAAATAAACACAACAGTTTTTTCATTAAAGTTGAACCTTTGCCCCAAGAACTTTTTGAATTAATTGATAAAGGCGACCTTCCAGAAGGAAGAGTTAAGAAAAAGTCAGACCAAGTTACAAAAGCTCTTTCTGGAATTGGATGGGGAGCTGATGAAATAAGAAATGTGAAGGAAGTTTACAAAGGAAATATGCTTTTTGATGAAACTCGTGGAGAAGTTCACATCGGTGAAGTTATTGAAATGGTAATGGATGCTTTTGAAATGGTAATGGATCAAGGACCTCTTGCTCGTGAACCATGTATGAATTTGAAGGTAACTTTAACTGACATTAAACTTCACGAAGACGCAATTCACCGTGGACCAGCTCAAGTTTACCCTGCTGTAAGAGATGCGATTAAAGAAGCATTCAAGAGTGCAAGCCCGATACTTTTAGAACCACTTCAGATCCATATGCTTGAAGTTCCTGAAGCTTTAATGGGCTCAGCTTCTAAATTAGTTGGAAGTAAAAGAGGACAACTTTTAGATATGAAACAAGAAGCAGGAACAATGATTTTAGAAGCAAAGATCCCGGTTGCAGAAATGATTGGTTGGGCTTCAGACTTACGTAGCGCAACTGAAGGACGTGGAATTTCATCTTTAAGAGATCAGAGTTTTGAAAGAGTCCCCCAATCTCTTCAAGCTGACGTAATCAAAAAGATTAGAGATAGAAAAGGTTTGAGTGAAAATCAGTAATTTTGAAGTGTAATAATTTTTATTAAGGATTCTTTTTATTTTTTAATAATGAAAAACCAAAAAAACCCGGTTAAAGGGATCATAAAAAAGAAATATCCTCATCTTAACAAAACTCTTTTTGAAGCAACTTATTTTTTTGTAAAGTATCTTATAAATGAAAAAAAATTGAATAAATTACTCCTCGATAACCAAGAGTTTTATGGAATTGATTTTGGTCATGGAATTCTTAATGATCTAAATATAAATTATAAAATTATTGGAGAAATCCCCCCTCAGGGAAGGCATATTTTTACTTCAAACCATCCTCTTGGGGGAATTGATGGAATAACCTTCATAGATGCTGTATCAAGTAAAAATAAAGAAATAAAATTTGTTGTTGCTGATTTTATTTCGGATTATGAAAATTATAAAAATCTTTTCTTGTCTTCAGACTTCTCAAATGGGAATAAAAGAGTAAATACAAAAAAACTTATAGACTCCCTGAAATCAGAAGACCAAATATTGGTTTATCCCTCTGGAAGAACTTCCATAAAAATTGGAAATGAAGTTAGAGATACTGAATGGTCTCCTAGCATTATAAACTGGGCAACAAAATATAAAAGAGATATAATTCCCACCTATTTCAGTGGAAGAAATTCAAAATTGTTTTATCTTCTTTCTGATTTGAGATCCAAATTTGGAATTAAAAGAAACCTTGAAGGGTCCCTCATGATTCGAGAAATTCTTTCTCAAAAAGGGAAAAATTTTGAAATTTTTTTTGGAAAACCTATTTCTTACAAAAAATTTGATAGTAGCAAATCCCAAAAAGAATGGGCACAAGAAATTTATAACGAAGTATATTCACTTGAGAAAAATTGATTTTCTGGATTGTAATAATTTTTAAACTCTTTTTCCGTTAGTTTTTTATGTCAATTAAGTCTTTTTGGAAAGGTTCTTTTGCAAATAAACTGTTAATTATTATTCCCTTAATTTGGATTCTTCTTGCAATTGTTTTTGGAATTTATGATTTGGAAATTTCAAAATTTCTTTTTAATGCAAATTCTGGAATTGGAAACTTTGTTGAAAATTTCGGGGAAGTTCCTGGAATCCTCTTTGGACTTTTTGCTATTTTCACTCTTGGCGCTAATTTGAAAATCAGAAAACTCTCTCACCGAAAAGTTTTTTTCTTGGGAGAAATTTTAGTTTCAACTTTTCTTTTCATTTATTTAATTAAAATTTTCTTTGATTACTTTGGAGTAAACTTCCATTTCGCGTCGATATATGGCTTTACCCTTGGGGTATTTTTTATTTTAGTTTCTTTAATCTTGTTTTATTTATCTAAAACCAAATGGAGTAAATTTTCAAATAAAAATTATTTGTTTGCAAAAGTAAGCGTAATGACTTTTGTTATTTCTGGTTTTATCGTCGAAGTTTTGAAGTTTTTGTGGGGAAGAATCCGATTTAGAGATTTGCAGGATGGTTTTACAAACTTTACTGCGTGGTATTTACCTCAGGGAATTACTGGCGGACACTCTTTTCCGTCGGGACATGCATATTTAGGGTGGATTTTAATTCCTTTGGTTGTTCTTTTTATGAATAAAAGTAAATTAAAAAAATGGATTGCAATTAGTTTAACTGTTCTTTTTGGATTGTTTATTTCTTATGAAAGAATTGTTGTTGGAGCACACTTTGCATCAGACGTTTTATTTTCTGCGGGAATTGTAATTGTTACTTTTTTAATTTTATATCGAAAACATTTTTTAAAAAAAGAAGTTTTACCGACGAAAATTAGGAAAAAAACCAAAAAAAGAGGTTGAACGAAAGATTTATAAATATAAATTTTCATAATCAAATATGGCAAAAGAAAAACCAAGCATGAACGTTGTATTCGTTGGACATGTTGACGCAGGTAAATCAACTTGTGTTGGAAGAATGATGTTTGACGGTGGAGCTGTTTCTGAACAAGAAATGAAGAAGCTTAAAGAAGAAGCTGTTAAAAATGGTAAAGCTGGTTTTGAATTCGCTTACGTAATGGATAACATTAAAGAAGAAAGGGAAAGAGGAGTTACAATTGACCTTGCTTATAAAAAATTAATGACTGATAAATATCAAATTACAATTATTGATGCACCTGGTCACAGAGACTTTGTAAAGAACATGATTACTGGTGCTTCACAGGCTGATGCTGCTTTCTTGGTGATTGCTGCTCCTTCTGGAGTTCAACCTCAAACTACTGAACACTTATGGCTTCTTCGAACTATGGGAGTAAAGAACCTTTGTATTGCTGTTAACAAAATGGATGCAGTTAACTATGACGAAGCAAAGTTCAACTCTGTAAAAGAAGACGTTTCAAAATTACTTCAACAAGTTGGAATAAAGGCAGATGCAACAACTTTCATTGCTTGCTCTGGACTTATGGGAGACAATATTATCAAAAAATCAGATAAAATGCCTTGGTATAAAGGACCAACATTAAGAGAACAAATTGATTTGTTCCCTGCTCCAGAATTACCAACTAACTTACCTATGAGAATGCCTGTTCAAGATGTTTATGAAATTACTGGTATTGGAACTGTTCCTGTTGGAAAAGTTGAAACTGGTATTTTGAAAATTGGACAAAAAGTTAAAGTTCTTCCTGGTAGAACTGGTGAAGGAATCCAAGGTGAAATTAAAACTATAGAAGCTCACCACGAAACACTTTCTGAAGCAGAAGCTGGAGAAAATGTCGGTGTTAATGTTAGAGGAATTGGTAAAAAGGATATTGCAAGAGGAGACGTTATTTGTGACGCAGCATTCCCAGTTCCAATTGTTGAAGAATTTATTGCTCAAATTGCAGTAATTAATCACCCAACAGTTTTAGCTAAAGGATATACTCCAGTTTTCCACATTCACACTGCTCAAGTTCCATGCCAATTTATTGAATTAATTGCACAAATTGATCCAAGAACTGGTGAAACAATTAAGGAAAATCCAGACTTCTTAAAGAATGGAGATGTTGCAAAGGTAAGAATCAAACCACAAGGAAAACTTGCTCTTGAAACTCAAAAAGAAAATCCTTACATGGCAAGATTTGCAGTTAGAGATGCTGGTGCAACTGTTGCTGCTGGAATGTGCTTAGAAATTACTAAGAAACATTAAGGTTTAATTTTCTCTTCATTTATTTAAAATTCTTAATTAGTTGGAAATTTTTAAAAGAAAATACAAATCCTTAAATAGTCAATATTTGTTAAATCTGCCATGAGACAAATTGACAGTAAAAAAGGGATGGTAAAATTTTTCGAAGATAATTTGATTGCTGGTCGTGACGCTGAAGAACTTTATACCGTTCTTTTGAATCAAGGTTATTTAAAAAGTATGATTAATGCAGGATATAACGAAGCGATGTCAAACATTCATAAAAAGAAACAGGCACAAGCTGAATTGTCTGCACCACCAAAAATTGAAGTTGTTACAAATTCTAAAGAAGAAAAAAAGATTGGATTCTTTAGCAAATTAAAAAAAAGATTTGATAAAGAATAATTTTGAATCTAAATTTTTAATAATTCCTTTTCACTCTATTTTCCATGGAAAAAAGATCTGTTCTTGAAGGTTTGACTGATTGTTATTTAAAATGTTTGAGAATTGGTAGTGAAGGTTATGTGATAGGATTCTATAACGAATTAAATGAGCCTGTGAAAAAAGTTTATTTATTTCCTAAGGGAATTTACAAATTAATTCATTCAGAAAAAGATTTTTTATTGTTTAAGTATGAAACTTTAAAAAATGAAAAAAGAAATTGAATCTATTTTAAAGGAATTGGAAAATTCTAAAGAACTAGAACTTTTTGGTATTGAAAAAGCTAGTCTTAAAAGAATGCTCGAATACGAAAAAATGCTTGCACCTTTTCCTGTAGAAGAAGAAAAAGGGGAAAACCTCGTTACAAAATGTATGTCAACGGTTTATTTAATTGGAAACAAAAAAAATGGTAAAATGAAATACTTCGCAACTTCTGATTCAAAATTTGTAAAATCTGAACTTTATTTTATTCTTACTTTTTTTAATGATTTAACTCCCGAAGAAATTGTTTCAAGAAAAACTTTTGAAGAATACAATGAATTTATTTCTAAGTTAAAAAAATGGGTTCCAATAAGTATGAATCGCGAGCAAGGTTTTGAAGGGGCCTATGAAAGAATTGTAAAAATTGCAAAAGAAAATCTAGGGTGATTTTTTCTGATACTTCTTTTTTAAATATCTTGCAATCATAATATTTTCACTTATTGGTTTCATTTTATCATCAAAAACTTCTATTTTGACAAGCTGCTCATTAAGAAAATTATCCATTGTAATTGATCTGCTAAAATTTTTTTCTTCCTTGATTCTCCCCATAAAACCCTTTTTTTCAACTATAAGTTCTAAATTTTTTTCTCCTAAAATATTTTCATTAAATCCGACAATTTTTGGAGGCTCCTTGTATAATTTGGAATATGCTTCCTTTATATCATTTAAGACTTCCTCTTCTGAGTTATAAACAAAAAAAGAATATCTATCTGATTTAGGGATTGTTCCGGAACTAGAATCTCCTCCAGATGCAATCATATATCCAACTGTTACGTCTGTTAAATCCATAAAAATAATTCAAAAATAGACTTTTTAAGGATTATTGCATTTCATGGATATCTTTAACAAAAATCCTTAAAAAGAGAGGATGATTATTCTTAATATGAGTTTATTAACTAAAGACATGCACAAGCAAGACGTTGAAAAATTTCTTGAAGGGAAGGGAGATTACATTCAAATTGACCACTTAACTCGTTATTTGAAACTTATGCCACCAATTGAAATGAGAAAATTTGCGTATCTTAAACTTTCTGAAATTTATTTAAAAAAAGAAATGTACTCAAGCGCGGCTGAGGCATTCAAAAATGCAGCTGTGAATTCTGTTGCGTTTAGAGAAAAACAGGAAAATTTTCTTAATGAAGCAAAAGCTTACATCTCTGACTTGAAATTTGATGAAAGTGATAAAGCATTGAAAAAAGCGCTTGACGAAGCAAACCAAAGAGAAAAAGAAGCACTTTACGCAGAATTTTTGAAATTTTTTAGAACAGAAATTGAAAAAAGAGAAAAACAAAATCAACCTGGTCATTTAGCGAAACTTTATGAAAAATTTTTAAGACTTAGAATTGACGAAAAAGAAAAGGAAGAAGTTAAAGTGAAGTTGATTGCAATTTATGAAAGGTTAGGAAAAAGTAAAGAGGCTAGGACATTGAGAGAAGGATTAAATTAATTCTCATTTTACCTAATTTATTAATTAAAACCCATAAAAACCTTTAAAAACCAACTTGCCCATAGACTTCTATTAGAAGAATATCTTAGTTAAGATTATTATTCACTTTCACGCTCACATTCAAGTCAAAATAGTAAGTTTTGATAGGTAAGTAGTTAGTAGATATTTTTCTAAAAAATCCTTTAAGGGTTTTATTAATTAAACGGAGAAAACAAAAAAATGGCAAGAGTAAATCAAAGATTTTCACTATCCATTTTAGTAAACTAAAATGGCTAAAGTAAGTCCAGTATCAATAAAATATATGATACATGCTAATTTAAACGCTGAAGGTGCGTTGGAAAAACCTGACGTAATCGGAGCGCTATTTGGGCAAACAGAAGGACTTTTAGGTGCTGAACTTGAAATGAGGGAACTTCAAAAAGAAGGTAAAATCGGAAGAATTGAAGTTGAACTTGAAAGGAATGAAAAAAGAACCGTTGGTTCGATTAAAATTCCAACGGCACTTGATCAGTCTGAGACTACTTTAATTGCTGCAGCTCTTGAAACAATCGAAAGAGTTGGACCGTGTGATGCGCAAATTGAAATCGAAAGGATTGAAGACGTGCGTGGAAACAAAAGAGATTACATCATTGAAAGAGCCAAAAAGCTTATGATGGGAATTGAAGGTTCTACTGACTCTAGAGATATCTCAAACCAAATCAAAGACTCAACAAAAATTGCTGGTGTAAAGGAATACGGAAAAAGTAAACTTGCAACTGGCGGAGACTTAGAAGGAAATGAGATTATTGTGGTTGAAGGAAGAGCAGATGTAGTTAATTTAGTTAGAGCTGGAATAAACAATGTTATTGGGATGAATGGAACTAAACTTCCTGACGAAATCAAAGAACTTGGTAAAACAAAAGAAATTACTTTGTTTGTTGATGGAGACAGGGGTGGAAAACTTATCGCTCAAAACGTTTGTGAAAACGCTAATGTAAAATACATTGCAGTTGCTCCAGACGGAAAAGAAGTTGAGGAATTAACTTCTAAAGAAATTTTAATGAATTTAAGAAAAAAAGTCCCCGCAAAGGACTTTTTTTCTCATTCTTTTTCAAGTCGTGATTCATATTCTAGAAATGGTTCTAGGGAAGAAAAAGTTGAAGAAGTTCAAGAAGAAATTCCAAAAATTGAAATAGGTGAAACTGAGAAAAAGAAACTTAAGAATATTTCTGAAGAACTAAAAGGAACAGATAAAGCAATTTTACTTGATAAAGATTTGAAAGAATTGAAAAGTGTCTCTTCAAGGGCAGTTTCTGGAAGTTTAAGAAGAACTAAAGGAGTTGCTGCAATAGTAATTGACGGAACTGCAACAAACACAATAATTGGCTCATCTGAAGAACAAAATGTTCAAGTAATTGTAGCAAAGAATTTTCAAACTACTGACACGAAGATAAAGTTGATGAGTTTGTAAAAATACAAATTTTTTATTTTTTATTTATTTACTTTAACATTGGGATTAAGCAACCCGTAGGGCTTGAGGTGTAAAAATTTTTCCCTCGACAAAGTTAGAGCTGAAATTGAATTTGGGAGAGCGAAGTGCAACGAGCGAACCCTTTTAAGCCCCGTTAGTTTCGTCCGAATACTTGGAGGACTTGATTTTTAGTACAACGATGCTGAAGGCAAAAAATCAAAGTTTTTGAGAATGCCGTTTGTATTAATTCAAAAATAATATTTTTTGAGGGGGACTATGTATTAGAGAGAAGCGCACTTTTTTTGTTTCTTTTTTTCCTAAAAAAAGAAAAGGGGGATTTCCGTCTTTTGCGATAAATTTATTAATGTAGAACCAAATTTTTATAATATGAATAGTAAAAGTGTTGTAAATCCCTATGATGTAAAAGGAAAAGTTGATTATGATAGATTAATCAAAGAGTTTGGTTTGGAAAAGATTGATTCAAAAGTATTAAAGAGAATTCAGAATTATACAAAAGAACTTCATCCAATGTTAAAAAGAGGAATTATGTTTGCACATAGAGATTTAAATTGGATATTGGATGAGTATGAAAAAGGGAATAAATTTTTCCTATACACCGGATGTGGACCATCAGGACCAATTCATCTAGGGCATCTTCAAATGTGGTATTTTACAAAATGGTTGCAAGATAAATTTGATTGCGAGCTTTATTTTCAATTTACAGATGATGAAAAATTTCTTTACAAGGATTTATCTTATGAAGAAATACAAAAATGGACTGAAGAAAATATGCTTGATGTTATAGCAATTGGATTTAATCCAAAAAAAACACATTTCATAATAGACACAAAACACGCAGGATTGTTGTATCCTGAAGCTATTAAAATTGCAAAGAAAATAACTTTTTCTACAATAAAATCTAGCTTCGGCTTTACAGACAGTAACAATATTGGAAGCATTTTTTATACTTCGATGCAGGCAGTTCCTGCAATTCTACCTTCTGTCTTAAAGAAAAAAAATATTCCTTGTTTAATCCCTTTAGGAGTTGACCAAGACCCACACTTTAGAATAGCGAGGGATGTTTTTCCTAAATTAGGATTTTATAAACCTGCTATAATGCATAAATTAATGTTTCCATCTTTAGCAGGGATGGATAATGTAATGAGTAGTTCTAAAAGTTCGGTAATAATCACTGCAAAGGATTCGCCCTCAGAAGTTAAGAAGAAAATAAATAAATATGCTTTCTCTGGAGGGCAAGCAACTATGGAAGAGCATAAGAAAAAAGGTGGAAATATAGAAATAGATGTTTCTTTTCAATACCTTAAACATTTTTTTGAAGAATCTGATGAAAAACTAAATCAATTAGAAAAAGATTATACTTCGGGTAAAATCTCAACTGGAGAAATGAAATCTTATACAATAGAAAAAATTAATCAATTTTTAAAAGAGCACCAAAAAAGAAGAGAATCTGCAAAACAAAAAATTTCGGAATTTCTTTTGAAATTCTGATTAAGTAAAGATTGTCTACTTCAAAGAAAAAATGAATATTGTTACCATTGTAAAATTAATATGCAAAAGATTTATAAATAATTGATATGTCTATTATTCATGGAACAAAAGATAATAGTTAAAAACCCCACAAAAGACTTGGTCTTGGAATCCGCTCTTTTAAGTGAAAGTTTAAAGAACAAAAATAGATTGGAAAAAGTAAGAATGTGTGTTAATTGGGTAGACAACTGTTGCTGGTGTTAGATTTTACCAAAATGGAATTCTATGACAAAGATGGAGAGAAAATAAATTTGGAATTTCCATCAAATATTTCTGAGAAAGAAATCTTAAAAATTAATGGGATCCCTGAAAGTTCCGTTGTTAAATCAGGGGATAAATATAAGTTTCTATACAACACTATTCTAAGAGATTTAAGAAACATAAAGGAAGAAATTATTGTTGATAAAGAAGATAAAAATGAAAAAACTTTTTATACAAAAAATATTATGACTTTTAACAAACAAGGTGAATTAATAAAAAACATTATTCACATGAGCAAAAAAAGATTTTTTAAGAATATTGAGGAAAAATTTGTTAAAACTATTTTAGAAAATAAACTTATTGAGGAAAATGACAATATCGTTTTAGGTTATTCTGGTGGAACTGACTGTAGTATCCTTTTAGATTTATTAGTAAAAAATAAAGATAGGTTCCCAAAATTTAAATTGACGGCAGTTACAATAGGCTCATTGGCAGGAACAAAAAAAAGAGATTTTATTTCTAGTTTTTGTAATAGCAGAGGTATTGAAAATATTTTTATTGAAGAAGATGAAATAATTGAAAGATTTAATTTAAATTGTGACTTAGATACATGCCTAAATAAATTTTTACTTTCAGAAAAACAACTTTCAATTAATTTTGTGCAACATATGATAAAGGTAATGCTAGAAGATTCTGCAAAAAAAATGAAAGCAAATAAAATTATGTTAGGTCTTGAAAGAGAAACAATTATTACATCATTACTATCATTTTACCTAAGTGGAGACCCCTTATTGGGCCTTTATAAAAAATCTGATGGAAAATACAGTTATATTTTCCCTTTAGCATCTCTTTTGAAAAAAGAGGAGTATAGTTATATGATTGAAAAAATGAAAGATTATTCTGCATTAAGTAAAAAAGATATAAATGATAGCAAATTGGATCGCCTTCACAGTAATGATTGGAGGGGAAGTCTAATGCTACTCGCAGGGCATTTATTGGATTTGTTTCCTGGGATAGATTATTATCTCGAAAAAGCATATTATAAAATGAATGTGTCAAGGCCACAAATTACATCCTTAAAAATTTGTTCTAATTGTAAAGGAAGTTTTATACTTACAACTAACGATGAAGACAATTGTTCGATATGTCAAATTTTAAAAGAATTAAAATTAATCAATGAAGAAAATGGAACCAATTAAAAAAATACAAAATAGGCAAGAAATAAAAGAATTGATAAGAAAATTTAAACAAAGAAGTGATATTAGTGGGTATCAGATATTTGATTTGGAATGCAAACCAGAATATACTGACTGCTATACTATTGAAGGAAGGGATTCTGATGAATCTATGCTAACATACAAAGAATTAAACCCTTCAACAACAATAATTAGATCTTACTCCCTAGATTCATTAAATTCTTTTTTAGAACACCTATCAAATTTATCTGAGGATCAATTTTTACTTTTTGTTGAGGGAACAAATAGCAAAGAGCAAATAAAATCAATGGTTAAAAGAAGATTTGGATATAATTTTTGTTGCGAAGAGGAGATTTTGAGATTAAATAGAAAAGGATTTTGCAAACCGATGACATTAAAGCTGAACAATAGGGGAGAAAAACCCATTGTACAAAGAGCAACTCAGAATGACCTGGGGGGAATTTTGTCAATTTATGATGAATTTAATGAGAGAGTCTATACTGAGTCACAATACTTGGACCAAATAAAAGAAGGATTTATTTATGTATTAAAGACACAAGGTCAAATCGCTGGAACTGTAACATTTCATACATTGCATCCATCTACTAGTGTAATGGGTGGATTTAGAATAAGTAAAGATTTTCAAAAAAAAGGATTAGGTAAATTATTATTACATGACGTGTCTAGAATGGTTTTAGGTTATTCGGAACAGGTTGTTTCTTATACTGCATCTGAAAATGACCCAATGGTTTCTCTTAGAAAACTCGTTGGATATAAACCATTGGAAGAACGTATGGCCTTCGCAATTGATAATCGGCTAAAACCAATTGGCGTAAAGTAAATAATCAAAAATCTTTGATTTTTGTTATCTAGTTTTCTTGAAAAGAAAACTGCGAGCGTCTCTCCTATTGGGTGGGAGAAAAATATTATTTCCTACTTCTTTGTTTTAACTTTAACGTGTAGGCATTCTCAAAAATTGAAACTAACAAGCCGTACTATTGAATTTATTCAATAGTACGGTAGTTTATAGGATGTAAACACAAATTTTATAAATTTTTTATTTTCTTAATCTGGAACCATTTTACAAGAATTATTAACACATCTTGGTGTAGATTGTGGACAATATAGCTGACAAAAACCAATTTGATTATTTTCCTCACAATTAATTTTTACAGCATAATTTTTGTTTATTCCTAAAGGGCAAGCACAATTATTGCATGAAGTTTGCTGAACAATGCAATCACTGTCTGTATTACATACAAAAGCTTCTGGATTTTCTCTGAAATTTGGAATTTTTTGAATTTCATTTATTTTTGACTCGTTATTTAAAGAATAAATTCCTACAAAGGATAAAATTAAGACTGTGGCAATTATTCCAAAAAGAATTTTCTTCTTAATCATTCTTTAAACAAATTAACCCTCAATATAAACATTTCCCAAAAACATTCTTAAACATTAATTTCTTACTTTTTTTATGAAAAATATTAAGTTTGGGCCTGCTGGTTTGGGGCCAGTTGACACCGCAATTCAAACCCTTGAAAAGTATCATAAACTTGGCCTTGAAGCATGTGAAATTGCTTTTACTTATAGCGCTTACATAAAGGAAAAAGATGCAAAAATAATTGGCGCAAAAGCAAAAGAACTTGGAATTCAACTTTCAATTCATGCTCCATATTTTGTAAATTTGAATTCTGAAGAAAATATAAAAATTGAAAACAGTAAAAAAAGAATTTTAAAATGCCTTGAAATTGGAACTTATTTGGGCGCAAAATTTGTTGTTTTTCACCCTGGTTTTTATGGAAAAGGAACAAAGGAAGAGGCTTATGAAAATATAAAAAAGAATTTTCTTGATTTACAAAAAATTCGTAAAGTTAAAGGTTACACTCCTGAACTTGCTCCAGAGACAATGGGAAAAATAAATGTCTTTGGTTCTATTGAAGAAGTGTCCCGACTTGTTACTGACACTGGGTGCTCAGCTTGTATTGACTTTGCACATATCCTTGCACGTTCAGGTGGAGACTACAGATTCACTGAAACTTTAGAACTTTTCAAAAATTTAAAAAAAATCCACATTCATTTCTCAGGTATGATTTACGGCGACAAAGGTGAAAAAAAGCATAAAAAAACTCCAAAAGAAGAGTGGGAAAAATTGTTAAAACACCTTCCAAGAGATAAAGAAATTTCAATTGTTAATGAGTCTCCTGAAATGGTTGAAGACTCTGTAACTGGGATGAAAATTTACGAAAAACTTAAAGTGTAACTATTAGTTTGGACAAATAGGGATATTTGGTGTTACTACGT
>CAZONG010000014.1:0-3565 GCA_964581315.1 Candidatus Woesearchaeota archaeon
TTTCTAAGAACCAAGTGTTCTTTTTTTATCATTCCAGAAAATCTACATTTTTCTTTGTGATAAGTGTTTTGCAAGGTTGAACCATAAAATTTAAATTTTTTTACTGGTTCCTTTGTTTTGTCGACGTAAACTGTTTTTATAACTGGTTTTTCAACGACCTTTTCAACAACTTTTAGAACAGGTTTTTCTACAACTCTGTCTACTGGAACTTCAAGAGTTCTTTCCCTAATTCTAGTTAAAAAAATCCCCTTGAATTTTAAAACCAAAATTAAAATAATTGCATAGGTTAACAAAAGATAAATTAAAAGAAAAACTTGTCCCGTGTTTCCTAAACTGAAAGTTCCAACGCTTCCAATAAAAAAGAAAACCATTGCTATTGCTAAAACTACGAGTAATATTAAGTCGAATAAGCTAACTAATTTTTCTGTTTTCATTTTCTTTTAATAAAGTAAATCATTATAGCAATTAATATTACTAATAGAATAAGTGAAAGTATAATAATATTTCCGTTATACCAAAATACTGTTGAATTCTCACTTATTGGATTTAATTCGATTGTTGTATTGGTTGCAGCATTTCCTGCATAATTTTTATTGTTACCCGGATTTGTTTCATTAAGTGGGCCATTATGGTTTGTCTTGCAAGAGGTGCAAGTGTCCTTGTCTTTTGAAGTTGAAGCTTTGACTTCAAAATTAACTAACTTACAATCTACTTCTGTTGAATCTTTTGCGCAGAAAAGAACTGTGTGTGTTCCAACACTTAAACTTAAAGAACTTGATTCGAAACTTAATGAAGAAGTTTCAGTCATTGTTACATTTCCTGCTGAATCCAAACTATAGGTAACACTAGAATTTTTATTTACTATTGCCTTTAAAACAATGTTTCCGATGACAATTTGTCCTTCAGTTGGAATAAGTGGAGTTATTTCTAAAGGACTTGTTGGAGAATTTATTACACTAAAAGTTATTTTATCACTTCCGACGTTACCTGCAACGTCTTGAGCATATACTTCCCAATTGTTAACACCTTGCGTTGAAGCAATTGAATTAATTGTGTTTGTTCCGTTAACACATGAAAATGAAACGTTTCCAGCTCCTAAGTTATACCAGCATTGAGCTAAGTTTTCTTCTGTAACTGTAAAATTCATTTGTGTTTGGTTTGTTGTATAAATTCCTCCATCTGTTGGATTTGTAATCTTTACTACTGGTGCAGTTGTGTCTCCTGGAGTTGGATTTGCGACGGTGAAAAGAACTACATCAGTTCCCCAATTCCCATTGTAATCTCTTGCATATACTTTCCAGTTGTTTATTCCTTGAGTAGAATTTATTTGTACTGTATTCGTTCCATTTGTACAGGGAAAGAAAACGTTCCCACTTCCAATGTTATACCAACATTCTTTTAAGTTGTCCTCTACAACATTGAAAACCATCTGAGTTTTGTTATAATTATAAGTTGCTCCATTTACTGGATCACTTATTTTTACAATTGGTGAAGTTGTGTCAGCTGGATTTGTGACTGTAAAAGTGACAGTATCACTTCCAACATTTCCAGTTCCGTCTTGTGCATAAACTTTCCAAGTATTTGTTCCTTGCTTTGACATAATTGAATTAATTGTGTTTGTTCCGTTAGCACATGAAAAGGAAACGTTTCCAGCTCCTAAGTTATACCAACAATTCTTCAAATCATTGTCGGTAATTGTTGAAACCATTTGAGTTTTATTTGTTGTGTAAGTTGCTCCATTTGTTGGAGCTGTGATTTTGACAACTGGTGCAGTTGTATCAACCACGGGAATACTCACTGTGAAAGTGACTGAATTGCTACCAACATTTCCTGAATTGTCAGAACACTGAACAGTCCAAGTGTTTGATCCTGAAACAGAAGTAATTCCTGAAACAGTGTTTATTCCATTTGTCGGAGATGAAACAGAATTAAAATGTGTTCCATCTAAACTGTAAGAACATGAATTTAAATTTGGTTCTGAAACATTGAAAATTAAGCTAGTTTTTTGTGAACTGTAAGTTGCTCCATTTGTTGGGTTTGTAATTTTTACAATGGGTGAAGTTGTATCTGTAGGGTTTGCAATTGTAAAAGTAACTGAATCACTTCCAACATTTCCAGCATCGTCTTTAGCGTAGACTTTCCAGGTGTTTGAACCTTGCTTTGAAGAAATAGAATCAATTACTTTTGTTCCATTTACACATGAGAAATAAACGTCTCCTGCCCCTAAGTTATACCAACATTGAGACAAGTGGTCATCAGTAATTGTTGAAACTAATTGAGTTTTGTTTGTGGTGTAAGTTGCTCCGTTTGTTGGAGTCGTAATTTTTACTATTGGAGCAGTTGAGTCCACCACTATTTTTTTTAAGATTGTTATTTCTAAAGTAGAACTTTCAGTTACCCCACTTAAAGAAGTTGCAGTGAATTTTAGAGTGTAAGTTCCGGGAATTAAAATTCCAGTGTTTAAAGTAAAAACTTTACTATAAAGATAAGTATATGGAGTTTGTTCTATTCCTCCCTCATATTCTTGAAGAACCAATGTTGAACCGAGGTCCAATTCTTCAACACTTAATTTTTCTCCATGGGCATATGCAACCATTACAAGGTTAACCAAATCTCCTTGGGTTACAGTTAAAGAATTTGCACTAACATTACTTTCATATTTTAAAAAAGTGTTAACAGTGCAGCTTGAAGGGCAAGTAGTAGCACTTACAAAAATTGGAACTAACATTAAAAACAATAAAAAAGTTCCAAATAAAAATAAATTTTTTGTTTTCATTTTAAAAATCGTATCTAAATCCTCCGTAGATTTTGGTTCCTTCTTTTGTAGATTTTGTGAAAAGTTTTTCTAATCCAGCTGTAACTTTAAAATTTTTCGCTTTAAACGGAGCAAGATAGGCTTCAACACCTAAAGAAGGAATTAATTCTTTTTTTTCTAAAGATTTAGTAAAACAATATGCAGAATCTCCAATTATTTTTTCTCCTTCTAAAAGTAAATCATGACCTTGTGAAGAAATATTTGTTTTTTTATTTTGATATTTTAATCCTCCAGAAAGATCAATTCCAAAAGTTCCATCATTTGTGGAATAACCTACTTTAAGTCCCACTCCAAGAGGTCTGTCATAAGTGTATTCATTATTAATTTCACCTAAAGTTTGTGTGTAAAGGTCTGCAGGTTGACTAATTAAAACTTTTGAACCTTTTACTTCTGAAGAATCACTGTCCTTAAATTGATCTAAACTTCCTTCAACATAAGCCCCTAACCAAAGACTTCCAACTTCACCTGAAGTTAATCTAAAATTAGGCCCTGTTCTTAGAGACCAACCACTTTTTCTGTCAATTGCTTTTGAGACTTGAACATCCCAAGTAAAATTATCAAGATTTTCTTTGCTTAGTTTTTTATGCTCTTCTTTCTTTTTTTCTTTTTCTGTAAGATAAGCTAAATTTTCATTTGCCTTGTCTAATTTTTTTGAATTTGCGTTTACTACTGAATCAATATCATGAATTTTTCCTTCGAGTCCTTCAACTTTGTCTCCAATCTGATCTACTTTTCCTCGAATGTACTTAA
>CAZONG010000014.1:3665-11716 GCA_964581315.1 Candidatus Woesearchaeota archaeon
TCGAGTCCTTCAACTTTGTCTCCAATCTGATCTACTTTTCCTCGAATGTACTTAACATCATTTAAAATAAGAGAATCTAAAACTGAAGTTGTTGGATTTTCCCATTTTTTAAGATAAAGCTGATGGGGGTCAAAATAAAATGAAGAAATCGGGGTATTTTTGTTTCCGACATTTCCTTTTTGATCTCCACAAATGTCAACATTAATTCCGTTTCTCAAAACTATTCCTATTGGTTTAGTCGTTTTGTAATCAATGTCTTTTGGAACTTGAAGTTCTATTCCTGAGGTGTCTTTATTAAATCTAACAAAAGTTCCAACGGGATATTTTCCGGATAGATTAATTTTTGGATTTTTTGAACTTTTAACTGATTTTTCAAGAGCGTCATTAAATTTAAAACCAAATGTAGAATAATAGGCAGTTGATTTTGAGGGTAACAATTCTCCTGCTTGAACTCCTCTTTGAAGATTTAGTTTCTCTTTATTTGAAAGAGTCTGTGCATCAGTTTTTGGAGAGAAAAATGTTGACAATCCTAAGACTGTAAGACCTGTTCCGTAAATAAAACTAGATATCTTATTTGTCATTGTAAAATTATTACAGTTATTAATACTTATAAATCTTTTTATTTTTTCACCTTTTCAAAATAGTGACGATAAAACACTACTGGACAGTTAAACAAAATTAGTTGTTAAAAATTCTTTTAAAATTTTCTTCTATTTGTTTTTCTACTTTATCTTCGGGAGTTTTCCAAATTTCAGAAATTTTCTTTATTGATTCTTTTATGAAAGCCGGCTCATTTTTTATTTTTTCAAAAGGCGAAAGGTACGGAGAATCTGTTTCAGTCAAAATTTTTTCTTTTGGAATTTCTAAAACCATCTTTTGAAAATGTTCACTTCTAACAACATTTGCAGGAATAGAAAAATAACAACCGAGTTCAATTCCTTTTTTTATAAGTTTGAAATTTGCAGAAAAACAGTGAAGGACTACTTTCACTTTTGGGAAACTTTCTAAAATTTCCAAGACTTCTTTTTCTGCTTTTCTTGAATGAATTATGACTGGGATTTCTAATTGGTTTGCAAGTTCAAGTTCTTTAACAAAAACTGCTTTTTGAATTTCAAAGTTTTCTTTTGTGTGATGTAAATCTAACCCAATTTCTCCCAAGGCAACAATTGAAGTTTTATTTTTTCTAACAAATTCTTCAAAAATTTTAAAGTCAGAAATTTTTAGATTTTTATCTGGATATAATCCTAAAGCAACTTTTACTTTCGGGAACTTTTTTGAAAGTTCTAAACTTTTCTTAGAAGTTTTCAAATCAACTGAATTAGTTATTACTAATTTTATTTTTTTATTTTCCTGAATTTCGATTAACTTTTTTTCTGGAAGTAAATCTAAGTGTGCGTGAACGTCAATAATCATGTTTAAAATAAGACAAGAATCTTTTTAAAGTTTTGAGAAAATTAAATTTATGGAAAGTTTTGAATCTAGTTTGGAAAAATCTTTGGGCTATGAAAAAATTGGATTTAAAAAGTTTGTTAAAGATGGTTCCAAATTTGCTTTTGGAATTTACCTCGTTGGACAATTAATTGGTTTTTCATCGTCTTCGGTTCAGATTTTATATAATAATATTTCTCCAGAAACCTCTAAGAGAATTGTTAATTATTTAGATAAGCCAAATAATTTGTTACAAAAAATAAACTCTCTTGGTTTTGAACTTCCACATATATTTAATTCATTATTTTATTCTCCAAAAGAACCAGAAAAAAATTTAGAAGAATATCGAATTACTTAATTTATAAAAATCCATTTCCGTAAATAAGAATCCCTACAACAATTAAAATTTCTGTTAAAATCCAAAGAATGTTACTAATTATTATTGGTTTTTCTTTATGTGCAATCCCATACCAAAGCCATACGCAAGAAAAGATTGTTAAAGCGGCATAAGTTATGAATGAAACTCCTGCAGCGTCCTGAAAAAAGAAAATTTTTATTATTTGTGGCAAAGTCATAACTGGGCCTAAAACTCCCACAACATAAATAATATTATCGAGAACTCTTATTTTTTTATCTGGACTTGGAAACTGTTCACCTTTTTCATGGATTCTTTCTCTTAAGTGATAGTGATGCATTGCATTTCCCGAATGTGTCATAAAACTTTAAAGAAAAAATTTATTATAAATGTTCCTAAGAATAATCTTTTAAATGTTGGATACAAATATCTTGTTAAGCGGAAGTAGTTAAGTGGTAGAATATGACCTTGCCAAGGTTGTGACCCGGGTCCGATTCCCGGCTTCCGCATTTTGGGTGAGGACCCGAGGGTTCGACGAGTAACTCTGTCGCTCTTAATACTAATGTTTTAGCGACACGGGTTGCGAGCACCGGCTTCCGTACTCTTTTCATAAAGTTTTTTAAGTTAATTTGTTTAGCTAAAAAATGAATGACGAATCAAAAGGTTTAATTGAAATATTTTTTATAAATATTAATCATTGATTTCATTCCAGCATCAAAAGAAATTATTTTTATTTTAGAATATTCTTTTTTTATTTTTTCTTCGACATTATGACCTTCCCCAATAAACAAAACTCCCACTTCTCCTTCTTTTAGGGTTTTATTTATTCTGTAAGCAATGTGGCTATCCCTTTCATCAACGCTTCTTCCAAGAAATCTATTGAAAGCCACATCAGTTTTAACCATCTTCAATCCTCTTTCTATCAATTTTAAAAGCACCTTTGAATTTGGAGTTCCCTCATTTGTTTCTACAAAATGTAGGGGAAAAAGGTAGGGAAATGAGTAACTATCTTGATAAATTTTGTCAATTTTTTTATCAAACAAAAATCTTTCTATATTTTTCCAAAAGACCTTGTGATTTTTCTCAAAATCTTTTTTGAAATTCTTATAATGAAAGCCCAATTCTTCTTTATACAACTTTTTTGGGAGCTCTTCCAGTGCATGAATTATTGGAATATGATAAAGTGTTCTGTTATTTCTATTTTTCATACATTTTGAAAATTATTTTAGTATATAAATTAATATAAATTCGAATTTAATTATCCTTTTATGAATTACAAAGAGGAGAATAAAAAGACTTATAACTCCCATGCAGAGGAATTTGAAGAAAGAACTAAAAATTACCTAAGAAAGCACATTTTTAATGATGTTACTTTATTTCTAAAAAGCCTCCCTGGAAAAAGAATTTTGGATTTGGGAAGTGGCCCTGGGAGAGATTCATTATTTTTTAAAGAAAAAGGTTTTGAACCCTTGTGTTATGACTTCTCTCCTGAAATGATTAAAAGATGTGAAGAAAAAAGTCTTGTTGGAAAAGTAGGGGAAATTGAAAAGATGAACTTCCCAGACGATTCTTTTGACGGCGTTTGGGCATACACTTCTTTACTCCATATTCCAGAAGAGGAATTCACTATTGCACTAAAGAAAGTAAATAAATCTTTAGTTAAAAAAGGTGTTTTTTATATTGGTATGAAAGAAGGAAAGAACAAAATTCTTGAGAATGAAAGATATTCGGATGACACAAGAACTTCTTGGTATTACACTAATGAAGAACTTATTGAAATGTTGAAACCTCACTTTGATATCTTTAATTTTTCAAAAGTTGAACTTGAAAATACTTATCTCAATTACCTTTGTAGAAAAAAACATTAATAGTCTAAACTAATTTCAACCTCATCTACTTATACTAAAAATAGTTTATTTTGAATAATAATACTTTTAAATAAAAGAAAACATTGTTTCCCATGGATGAAAATTTTTTTAATAGAGAGTTAAACAAAAGACTTGATAAAGACCTGGAAAAGGAGTTTAAACTTTCTAATGGGACAAGTCTTAATTCTGTTGCTTCGAGGGTTTTTAATAATCAGAACCTTAACTTATGGATGATTAGCTACTTGCCAGAAAATAGTGGACTTTCTTTAGGGAAGACCTCATTTTGGGATGATATAATTGTTGATGTACATTATGGTTTATCGGTAGATTTTAAGAATACTCCGAGAAAAGTAGGTCTTTTTGTAGGTGAGAGTGTTCTTTCTCCGAAAATTTCTTTAGAAGGGATTTATCCAAGATTTCCAAATTATTCAGACAAATATAATTTTCGTGGATGGCCTTCTGCAAGCGAATTTGTAGAAAAAGTTCACAATCTTTTTTCCGATGAAAAAATTTCAAGGTATCTCATTAATTTTGAAAAATCAGAATTTCCAATTGTCCTCTGAAATTATAATTCCGAGAATTTTTTGTTTTTAATCTCTCCCTTTTGCCAAAGAGTATTGGTGTGTGAGAAAGAAGAAAAACTTTTTGGTAAAGTTTTTATAGAAAATGTTCCACTTACTAGATATGGAACAAGTTATTTGTACCTTTGGAGCAAGCTCAACCCAAGGATTTTATGATAAGGAAAAAGGTGGCTGGTCCGATAGATTAAAAATTTATACCTATGAAAGATCATTAAGCTCAAAAGAATATTTTGTGGTTTTTAACTTGGGAATTGATGGAAATACCTCAAGAGATTTATTAAAAAGATTTCACAAGGAGGCAATTGTAAGAGAACCTTCCGTAATTATAATTTCAATAGGGGACAATGATTCGGCCCTAAAAATTCCATTAGAAGAGTATAAATCAAACATGGATAAAGTGCTTAAACAAGCTAAAAAAATCACCAAAAATCTTTTTGTTCTTGGAACAAAGAAAGTTAACGAAAAACTCACAACACCTGTTCCATGGAATAAGAAATGTTTTTATTTAAATAGTGAAATAAAAGAATATGATCATGTACTAAGAGAACTTTCAAAAATGCATAAAGTGGAATATATTCCCATGTTTGATTTACTTAATAAAGAAGACTTGGAAGACGGGTTACATCCAAATTCTAAAGGCCATGAGAAAATATTTGAAAGGTTAAAGGAAATATTAATAGAAAAAAAGATTTTTTAATATCCCTCCACCATACCAAATGACGTTAGTGTGCAGTTTTCTGCATACAATTAAGAATATAAATTAAATTTTCTTTAATTAGTCATGAATATAATTGATTGGTTGATTAATACTCTTCAAGCTTGGGGTTATACTGGAATTTTTATTTTGATGGCACTTGAAAGCTTAGTTATTCCTGTTCCCGCAGAAATTGTTTTGATTCCAGCGGGTTTTTTAGTCTTTAAGGGTTCGATGTCTTTTACTCTTTTAATAATAATCTCGACTTTGGGGAGTCTTGCTGGTTCTCTTCTTAGTTATTTGATTGCATATAAACTCGGAAGAAAAAGTTTTGAAAAAATTGCAAAAAAGTATAGCCAAATTCCCTTTTGGAATATAAAACACTTAAAGAATTCTGAAAAGTTTTTTGAAAAACATGGTCACTTGACAATTTTTATTTCAAGGTTTGTTCCGGGATTAAGACACGTTATCTCCTTACCCGCTGGATTCTCAAAAATGAATCTATTTGAATTTTCATTTTACACTTTTTTAGGTGCTGGAATCTATAACTCATTTTTAATTTTCCTTGGATACTTTGTCGGAACAAAAGAAAACTACTTAACTT
This sequence comes from Candidatus Woesearchaeota archaeon, assembly GCA_964581315.1. Lineage (GTDB taxonomy): Archaea > Nanobdellota > Nanobdellia > Pacearchaeales > GW2011-AR1 > GW2011-AR1. The sequence continues at coordinate 9,196 of CAZONG010000014.1, forward strand.
CGCATGTTGGAATAATCGCCGGATTGATTGTTGTTTTATTTTTAGTTGGAATTCTTGTTTACAGAAAGTTACGAAAAGAATCAGCATAAAAACCTTTTTAAAACTCGAAGTAGTCTAATTTTTATCTGGTCCATTAGTCTAATGGTAGAACATCTCGTTTACACCGAGAAGGCGGAGGTCCGATTCCTCCATGGACCACTTTTATTTCCTTCCCCAAACTTTTATAAATAAGATTAATGTTTTTAGGTTATGACTCCTAATACTGATTCGATTCCAGGAATGGACCTAAATTATTCTAAACCAAAAATTCCAAAAGTCAATCCTGAAGAAGAAAAGAAAAAGTTTGAAAAAACTAAAAAAGAAATTGAAAAGGTTAAGGTTTTTTTGACTAAAAAATTCAAGTATATTCTTGCAATTGGAATTTTACCTCCGCAGTCAATTCCTAAATTTATCGAGGAAGAAGAGGCTCCAGAAGAATCAAAAGACCATGTTCATATAGAAATAATTGTTCCTGATGAAAAAGCAAAAGAAGTCCCAAAAATTAAGCAAGAAGTTTTGAAAGAAATTGCAAAATCAAAAGAAAAAGTTTGGGTTCACATAATGACCCCGTCAGAGATTTGGGAAATTTGTATGGATCAAAAGTTTGAACTTTCTAGTGCAATTGCGATGAGTTATCCCCTGCATGATAAGGGAATTTTAGGCGCTTTAAGAGTTTCAGAAATTCACAAGTCTCTTGTTTTACAAAAATTTGAAAAATATGTTGTAAGTTATGTTATTGGCGGAAGTTTAATTCGTGGGGATGCAGTAAAAACTAGTGACGTTGACGTTTTTGTTATAATTAATGACACTGATGTAAAAAGAATGCCTAGGCGTGAACTCCTTGAGAGACTCCGTGGAATAATTTACCAATATGTTGCTGAAGCAACCCAAATTGCCGGCGTGAAAAATAGACTTGAACCACAGATTTACTTATTGACTGATTTTTGGGATGCAGTTAAAGATGCTCACCCAGTAATGTTTACTTTTATTCGTGATGGAGTTCCACTTTATGACAGAGGAACTTTCATGCCATGGAAATCACTCCTTCGAATGGGTAAACTTAAACCTTCCCCAGAAGCAATTGACATGTTTATGAGTATGGGTGACGGAGTAATTACTCGAAGTAAAAGAACACTTCTTACTGATGTCTTTACAAATATTTTTTGGGGAGTAACTACTCCAGCTCAAGCAATTTTAATGCTTGGGGGATTTCCACCACCAACTTCTAAAGAACTCGCTGGTTCATTCAAAAAAGCATTTTTGGATACAAAAATGATTGAGAAAAAATACGTTGACTTTTTGGAGAAAGTTGTAAAGACTTGGAAAGATTATGAACATGAAAAAATAAAAGAAATTTCAGGAAAAGAAATTGACCAACTTTTACTTGAAACTGAAGACTATTTGAAAAGACTTAAAGAACTTCGTAAAGAAATTGAAGAAAAATTCCAGGAAAAAACAATTGAACAAATTTATGGAGACGTTATTGAACTTTTGAAAAATATTTTAGGAAAGAAGTCTCCTGAAAAATTAGTTCAAGAATTTGAAAAAGATTATGTTAAAAAAGCTAAATTTACAAACCAGCACTTGAGAATTTTAAAAGACGTTATAAAAACTAAAAAAGAATTTAAAAAAGAAAAGTCAGAGTCTCACAAAATTGACAGAGTTCGTAAAGACGCTGAAATTTTAATTAAAGATTTGATTGAATTTGTTCAAAGAAAAGAAATGGTTTTACTAAACAGAGGAAAAATGGTTTTGAAAACAAAAGACAAAAAAATTGAAATTGTTAATGCTAATGGAAGGACATTCCTTTTTGAAGGAAGTAGTGTAAAGGAAGTTAAAGAAAAGGTTGTTGATTCTACCCTTGAAGAACTTGAAAAATCCCTTGCAAAACAAAAAGAACTTTCAAATGTTGAAGTAAATCCTTCTGTTTTTGACGTTTTGAAAAAAGAATACGGAAAGTTTGATGTTGTTTTTTAGGAGATAAATTTTTATAAAGTTAAAAGAAAGATAATTTTATGGAAAAAGTTTCTGATTTAGCGAAGATTGCTTTTCGGAAGAAATTGTCTAAAAAAAAGATGAATTTAGCAAGAGAAAGTAAAGAAAGAGAATATCCTGATCTTATAAATCTTTGGCATTTTCATGGGGACTTTTATAATATATTTCTCCGTGATGAAAAATTTTTTGAGATAAATGTTCATTACCAGCTTAAAGAAGGATATTTTCCCCCTATTCTAACTCCCACAAAAGTAATAGAAAAGCGTTACAATGAAAAAGGGCTTTTAGAGTATAAGGATATTATGTACAAAAATGAAAAGAATCCTTTTAATTTTGAAAGTCTAAAAAGAATTAATTATAACTCCCCTGGATCTTTTTTTGGAGAAGTTAGTGAAATTTAATTTTTTCTATTTTTAAAAATTAAAAAACTTGTCCAAGTTACAAATGCTCCGAGAAGGGCATAAATTATTGGAAGAATTATCAGGTT
>CAZONG010000014.1:11816-12913 GCA_964581315.1 Candidatus Woesearchaeota archaeon
TCCAAGTTACAAATGCTCCGAGAAGGGCATAAATTATTGGAAGAATTATCAGGTTTATGTAAAGACCTATTTGAATCATCGTCGTTGTAATTTGTGCTGTTGCACCCGCGCTTGACGCTTGTCTAATTATTTCCATTATCCTTGCTGGATATAAATAATAGGTTAAAATTCCTACAACTGCCGAAATAAGTCCTGCTAGAGCTCCTGCCCACGCACCCACCTTTCCTGGTTTTAAGGAAGATTTTTCTTTTACAACATTATAACCAATGAGCCCGAATACAAAAAGAACCACCACAACCGAGATTATAGAAGAAACAACGGTTCCAAGAGAACTCGTTGGAAAGACCATAACAAGTAAAGAATATGCTACAAAAACAACTATCGAAGTATCTATTAAATCCCAATAATCCTCTTTTTTCATGCTTTTATAAAGAATAAAGAATATTTAAAATTAATCCGTAACCCCTAAAAACCCTTTATTCCTTTTTCTAGGATGAAATACTTGTTTATTCTTGGTCGAAACGTTGAACTTTCAAAGGCAGAAGTTTTTAGTTATTTTGAAAAAGAGGAAAACAAAATTTTAAGTCACGAGTTAAACAAAAATGGATTACTTCTTGAATTGGAAAAACCTATTGAAGAAAGGGTTGTTGATGTTTTTGGAGGGGTTATTTCTATTGGAAAAGTTATTACTTCTGGAGAAAAAAGTAATTTAATAAAAAATTTGGAAAAAGAAATCATTTATTTTGGAGAGAGCAATAAATTAAATTACGTTCTTTGGGACTTTTCAAATGAATCTGAAAAAGTTCAGGAATATTTGAAAAAAAGATTCAAAAGTGAAAAACTTAAAGCAACTTTTAAACATTTAAATAGAAATATCAAACTTCAAGATGGGGAAGACGCAGAAATTCCTTCTTCAAAATTAATTGACGAAGAATACTTTGTTTTTGGCGAAGAAACTGTTTATTTTGGAAAGATATTTCAAACTTGTGACTACAACTCTCTTGAGAAAAGAGATATGGAAAAACCGGTTAGACGTGAAAGTCTTGCAATTTCTCCACGTCTTGCAAAGATTTTAATTAATTTGTCAAAAGTAAAAA
>CAZONG010000015.1:0-12459 GCA_964581315.1 Candidatus Woesearchaeota archaeon
AAATTCCAACTGAAGTTTTGGACAAAATAAAAGTTTCTCGTTCTGACTTTATTGAAGCTTTAAAAAAAGTTGAACCGTCGGCAATGAGAGAAGTTTTGATAAAAAAGCCACATGTAAAGTGGAGTGACATCGGTGGGCTTAAGGAAGCTAAGGATAAATTAAGGGAATTAGTAGAATTGCCTTTGATGCGTCCAGACTTATATGCTGCTGCAGGAATAAAAGCTTCAAAAGGAATTTTGCTTTATGGTCCACCTGGAACTGGAAAAACTTTACTTGCAAAAGCTGTTGCAAATGAAGCGAATGCGAATTTTATTTCAGTTAAGGGACCAGAACTAATTAGTAAATGGGTCGGAGAAAGTGAAAAACATGTTCGAGAAATTTTTAAAAAAGCAAAGCAAGTTGCTCCGTCTATAATTTTCTTTGATGAGTTTGATTCAATTTCAAAATCTCGTGGAAGTGGATTTGGAAATGATTCAAGTGAGAAAGTTGTTAATCAACTTTTAACTGAACTTGATGGAGTTGAGGAACTTGAGGGGGTAATGATAATTGCCGCAACAAACAGAAAAGATTTAATTGATCCAGCTTTACTTCGACCAGGACGTATTGACGCTCACGTTGAACTTCCGATGCCTGACGAAAACACTCGAGAAGAAATTTTAAAGGTTCATATGAAAAACATGCCTTATGAAAAAAATATTGATCTAAAGGAAATGGCCAAAAAAACAGAGGGTTGGACTGGAGCAGACCTTGAAGCAGTTGTTAGGTTTGCTGGAATAAATTCAATAAAAAGAAATTATAATTTAAAGGAAACTGGAAAACTTACAGTTAGTAAAGTCGACTTTGACATTGCATTTAAAGAAGTTGGAAAAGATAAAGAAGAATTTTCTTCTTCGTCAGAATTGGACATGGAAAAAATTATGAAAAATTTGCCTAAAAAAGATTCTAAGAAGGAAGAAGGTAAGAAAAAATAATTATTTTGTGGTATTAGTAACTTTATCTGTTTCAACCAAAAAAGAATTTTCAGCTTGTGCAACAACTTTTCCTTTTTCTTCAGTAAGAATTGAATACTGGTGAAGAATTTCTTCGTTTTCTAATTGGTGCAATGCTAAAAGAGCTCTTGCCCCGAATTCTTTTACTATCCACCGAGATGCAAATGGGAGGTAACCATAATTGTCTTTAATAAATTCTAAAATTTCCCTTCCTAAAGGGAGCCGAGTATTTTTATCTTTTTTTAAAACAAAAATATTCCCTTTTTTCCCGTCGTGAACAATTCCTCCTCCGTTTGTTGCAAAAGGTTCAATTGCATAAAGCCCTTCTTCAAATGTTAAGTCTGAATTGTTGTTTATGTTAGGAATAGTTATTCCTGCATGCAGGTCATACTGTTCCATGGAGTGGCCAGATAAGTTTGCAACAGGATTAAACCCGTTTTTACGAATTGTTTTTTCAATTACTGAACCAATTTCTCCAAAAGTAGTTTCTGAAGAGATAATCTTTTCAGCATTTTTAAGAGCTTCTTCGGCTGACTTTATTAAATCTTGATTTAACTTTGAGTTTTCTAAATCTACTGAAAAAGAGTTGTCAGCAATCCATCCTTCAACTTCAACCCCAAAGTCAACTTTAAGTAATCCATGAGCTAAAGTTTCGTCGTCGTGAGAAGGAGTGTAATGTGCAGCATATTCATTTATTGAAAGATTAACCGGAAATGCTGGAAACCCCCCTAAGTCAATAATTTTTTTTTCAATTAGTTCAGCAAGTTCAATTAGAGGAACATTTTTTTTAACTTGAGGTTTTATCAAAGCCTTAACTTCACTCACAATTTTTCCCGCTTTTAAGATTTTTTGTTTATCCATTTTGTTAATTAGAAATTTGGGGTTATAAACTTAATTCTCAATACTTTTATCTCTAAGTCTACGAGATTTTGGAATGAAGTTTGTTATTTTTTCTTCACTTGCCTTTCCTGTTCCAAGCATATCGGTAGAATATTTCATAATTACAAAATCATTTATCCCCGTTTTCTTTAATAATTCGTGGCCCATCATCCAAGTTTGCATTTCTTCAAAATTTAATTCTACAATGTTTTTTGTTATCTCTTTTTTCAAAATTTGTGAACCTTCTATTGAAAGCCTCATTCCTGCGTCTTCAAGTTTTCCCAAATAAATTCCGGCTCTTTCTACAAAAGTTATTTTTTCAAGTTTTCTTAAACTTTCTTCGTCAACACTTCCTTCATAAAGAAAGATTCTTTCACGTCCACGTTTAAGAAGAATTCCAGGAACATTTTTTATTCCAAACTGTTCTTCAAGTGATTCGAGAATTTCTCTTTTTTCTTTTCCTTCAAGAATTTTTAAAGTTTCAATTTGAGGTTTCATTTTATCCTCCTGAATTTAGCAAGAAAAAATCCTTCAGTGTTGTTGTCTTGAGGATAAACCCTTTTACATAATTTAACTTTTGAATCATATTCCTTTCCTTGCCAGGTAGTTAACCCTTCACGAGTTTTTACTGGAAGTTTAAAATCAATTATTTCTATTTCTTCTGGGAATTCATTTAAAATGTAATTAACTACTTCTTCATTTTCTTCTGGGGCATGTGTGCAGGTGGAATAAACAAGAACTCCTTCTTTTTTTAAATTAATAAAAGCATTTTTTAATAATTGTTTTTGAAGTTTTGAAAGTGATTTAATGGATTTTACATTCCACATAATATATGTTTTTGGAGAACTTCTAAGAGTTCCTTCACCAGAACATGGAGCGTCTACTAAAATTTTATCAAATTTAATTTTTTCTTCAACAAATTTTCTACAAAGATCTCGACCATCTTTACGGGTAATTATTGAATTTGTTACACCACACCTTTCCAAGTTTGATGCTAAAATTCTCATTCTTCCCATTGAGACTTCATTTGCAATAATGTTTCCAGTGTTTTTCATTTTTGCTCCGGCATATGTCGTTTTACTTCCAGGGGAAGCACATAAATCAAGATAATTTTCATTTTCTTTTGGCTCTATTGCTAAGACTGGGAGCATGCTGGACAATTCTTGAATATAATAATATCCAAGTAGGTGTTCAATTGAACGCCCAAGTTCGCCTGGTTCAAGCTTTGCAAGATTTTTTTCAATTAAAATTTCATTTTCTTTTCCTGTTGGTTTTTTCCCTAAAACAATTAAGATTTCCGGGTTTTCTTTCCAAGGACTTTCTAAAATCCATCCTTTGTTTTCAAGTTTTTTTTGAAGTTCCTTTGGATTTATTTTAAGAGTGTTTATTCTAATTGAGTTCACAGGTTCAGTTTTTACAATTTCCCAATATTTTTCTCTATCTTTTTCATCTGTTAGGAGTTCTTTCATTCTTTCAACAAAAGCAGGCTTTGGTTCAGGAATTTTTCTTTCTTTCATAGATTTACGCGGAATAAGAAGTTTTTAAGATTAAGGCTTTTGAAAACGAAAAAGAATAAAAAGGGTTTTTCCCAATTTTGTTTAATGGCAAATTTATATTTAGAGCTTTTAGGAGGGGAGCTAAATAATTCTCTTTCAACAGTTACCCAAGAATATAGGAAGCTTAAGAATTATCTTTTACATTTAAAAGCTGAGGATAAATCTAAATCTACTACTCTTACAAAGGACAGCTTTAACAAATATAAAAATAATGGAGAAGAGAAAGTTCTTGATAAAAGGGGAGAAATAATGGTTTATTTTGGAAAAAATTTTTCAATCCATGCAGAGTATATAACAAAATTTTTTAATGAGAATAAAATTAAAAAAGGGCTTGTTTCAAAACTTAAAATAAATGTTCATTCAAAAAATCCAGAAGAAGCAATTAGAGTTTCATTTAAACTTCAAAATCTTTTACCAGAATTAGAACCTTATTCAAAAGATAAATTTTCTTTGGATTATTATGGAGATGAAAAGTTTAATTCTCAATCAGATTTAATTTAAAACCACTTTTTTAAGTTTTCTTGTTTTTTTCCATCAATTAATTCTTTAACGTCTATTTTGAAAACTTGAAAAATATTTTCAACTGAGGGAATTATTTGTTTTTCAAGGTAATATTCTAAATCATATTCCCCTTCTTCATCAGAAAGTTTTACCCGGTCTCTTACTAATTTACTTTTTGTATTTTTTTCTGCAATGTAGTATTCCATTCTTGTAAAGGGTTCAAAAGGGATCCCTCTTTCAATCATTTTTCTTGCAGCGACGACATGAGGAGTAACTGATTTATAATCTTCAACCGGTTTTTTTAATTGAGATTTAATCATAATTTCTTTTTTTGAAACTTTTCTTGTTTTTAATCTTTCAACGATTTCTTTTAAAAAAGAAAGTGCCTTTTTTTCGTCCCCTTCATTTAAAATTAATCTTAAAATTTTGTCCTGAGTTTTTCTTGCTAATTCACACCAGTCTCTTCTTACGGTTTCAAATCCCCTAATTTTTATGTTTCCTTCTTCGTCAATCATTGCATATTTCTTTTTTGCACCAGTTTCACCTGAACGGGTTGTTACCCAAAGTCCCCTTTTGAAAAAGTCTTCAAGTTCAATATGCATTACTCCAGGAAGTTCAGAATTTAATTTTTCTAACAGTTCTTTGATTTCTTTTTTGGTTTTTCCATTTCTTGTGAATGCAACGGAATCTGTGTCCCCATAAATAACTTTGTGTCCAGCTTTTTCTATTTTTTTAATTGTTTCAAGGTTATACTTTCTTACAAAAGCCAAAATGGTTGAAGAAGCTTCCCAAGAGTAATATCTTGCGCCAAAAAATCCGACGTATCCATGTGCCGAAGCTGAAAGAAGCTTGAAAGCATTACTTCTAGCTTTTGTAATTTTGTTTGGATTTTTTTTGTATTCCTCTTTGTATTGCCTTCTTTTTTCAAAAATTTCTTTAAGTAAATTTGGGAAAAATCCAGGTTCCTTTGAAAAGTAAAATTTTTTCTTTTTTTTGTTTATAACAATCTCTGGAGATTCAATTGCGTTTTTTTTATCCTCAGTTAAGGTTCCTTTTGAGATGTTATGCGAAATAATAATTGAAGTGTGCATCGAAGTAAAGTCAAACATTACCAATTCCTCGTAGAGTCCAGGTTTTGGTTCATAAACAAAGGCCCCCTCGACACTTCCCTTTTTTCTTCTTTCTTCAATTTCTGGGACACCTGGTCTTTTTTCAGGAATTTCATTAAACTCATCTAAGTGGTGTAACAGGTAAGACTCAATTTGTCTCGACAAACCATTTCTTGAAATTTCAAAAATTGGTTCATTGATTACTTTTGAAAATTCTAAAATGTCTGGCCAAAATTTTTCAAAAAGTTCAAGAGTAAGAAAAGAGTCATGTAAATTGTATTCATAATACAAATCCCAATCCTTTTCTTTAATTTTTGAAGAATGTTTTATTTCAAAATCTTTTTTTGTGTCTCCTAAAAATTCTTTTGAAACTTCTTTTAAGGACATCGATTCAGACTGCATGTATTGCGAATAAGTTGTTTTTATGAATTTAAGTAAATCTATATGTGTAATTCCCGAAACTTTTGCACTGGTTGTTACTCCTCGAGAAACTTTTGGTTCACTTGAATCAAGTCCAAGAGGGAGATTTACTCTTAAAATTTTTGCACGTGTTTTTATAAAAGACATGTCAAAACTGTCAGAATTATATCCAATTAAGAAATCTGGAGAGAATTTTTTAATTTCTTCCACAAACTTTTCTAAAAGTTCTTTTTCATTTTTTACGAATTCAACATATTTTTTTGTTGTTCTCTTTTTTTTCCAAGTTAAAACTTTTTTGAAATCTTTTCCGACAAGGGAGACCATTAAAATTTCTCCTTTTTCAGGTTTTAAGGAATCGGTTTCGATGTCGTAAGCAAGAGCTCTCTTTTCAAAATTTTCTTCTTTATTTGGTTCAATTTTTTCTAACTTGATTACAAAGTCTGTTTCTAGGGCTCTATCTATTCCTCCAAATTCGTTTGAATTTCCTAAAACTTCTCCAGAGATTTTATACCAATTCATTGGTAAGAATTTTTTCTCAATAATATATGAAGTTATAAATCCTAAGTCATACCCTCTTCTTTTTACAATTTCTGGAATTCCTAATTGGTCAGCAATGTCGTGCAAATCTTTATAGTTTGTCGCATAAACTTTCAGAGCCTTGACAATTTTTCCCATAAATTTTTTTTCTTTTAATTCGACTTTTTCTACTTTTGTATTTCTTCCTTTTACGTCGAGCGAAATTGATTTTATTCTTTCAATAGTTTCATTAATTTTTTTTTCACTTAAATTTTCTTTTAAGATTGCCCAGAAATAAGGTTCAAAAGAATCAATTACACAGATTCGTCTTCCTTTTTCATCTCTACCAAAAACTTTTGCAAAATTTTTCCCTTCAAAGTCAAAATAATCATAATCAATTGGGATGAATTTCATTTCCATATTCTTTTTAGGACGAGAAGTTTTATAAGTTTAGTGAAATTGCCCATAGATGGAACTTGTAGTTCTTATTCCAACCTTATTCAACTCATTTGCCCCTTTATTGTATTCCTTGTAATTAATGTCGGAATAACTTGTAAGATAGCAGTTTACAAAATTAAATTTTAATTGACCCTTTGAATTCCAAATTGGAGATCCTTTTTGCAAATCAAGATAAATTTTTCCATTTCTTGAAAGAGAAGTATAATCTACTTTTGCTGGAAGATTGTTAAGTTCATTAAAATCTGAACTTTCACACACTCCTTTCTTTTTGGTTCTTTCTATGATCTTTGAAAATTTGTTGATGGTTCGATTTACAAACATGTGCCTTTTTTTAGAGTAGATAGGGTAATGGATAAAAACACTTTCATGAGCAAGTTTTGATTTTGTTTCTATTCCATGAGAATAAAAAATGTAAGTTTCAAGTTTATTTTCTTTTGGGAACAAACAGCCTTCCACATGACTTTGTCTACCTCTATAAATAATTTCCATATTAAGTTTCATCCCTAATAATTCTAAAATTTCTTTATTTGAAAGCATCTCTATTGCCATTAAAAATTAAAACTTTGTTTAGTATATAATTTTATCTCTTCTTTATTATATCTTTATAAGTTTAAGTAGGGTTTTTATAAAATCGCAAGGTTTAAATATAACTAAAGAGTAGTAAAAATATGGGTGGAAAAACCGAGAGAATTAAATTCTTTGGAAGTGAAACGGATTTCTTAAGATTTATATCTGAAAACAAAAAAGGATTAGATGAACTTGTTATAAACTATGAAGTTCTTGGAGATTCTAATTCCGACGTTTTTGATGCAAGGTTTTGTGTTGCAGTTTCAGGAAAAGATGCTTTTTTAGCTGGCCAACAATATAAAATTAGAAATTTTAATGAGGAATTTTTGAAGAACTATTTAGAGGATAAACAAAAAGATTATATTGGTTTTTTTAAAGATAAAGGACTTGATTTAGTTGTTTCTGCAAAGAGACTTCCTTATTTGCCAGACCACTTAAAAATAGATCCAAGAAATTAGTTAACTTTTTTAATTCATAGATATTTTTCTACTAATGGGATTAAATATTCGTGAGATTGTTTCTCGTAAAGAGTTTGAGATTTCCGAACTTAAAGGGAAGACCGTTTGTGTGGATGCATTTAATGTTCTTTATCAATTTTTATCAACAATTCGTCAAGCCGACGGAACACCTCTTCAAGATGAAAGTGGAGAAATCACTTCACACTTATCTGGAATTTTTTATAGAAATTTAGCATTGTTAAAGGAAGGTGCAAAATTAATTTATGTTTTTGACGGAGAGCCTCCAGCTTTGAAAGGAAAGATTCACAAAAAAAGAGGAGAAGCAAGAGACCTCGCAAAAGAAAAATATGAAAGTGCAAGAGATGACGGGGATTTGGAAGTGATGAAAAGATATTCTTCTCAGTTGATTCGTTTGGATGACAAAATGATTGAAGAAGCAAAGGAGTTACTTCAAGCTCTTGGGATTTGTGTTATTCAGGCCCCGGGAGAAGGAGAGGCACAAGCGTCTTACCTTTCAAGAAAGGAAGGAATTTACGGAGTTGTTAGTCAAGATTATGATTCCTTAATTTTTGGGGCTCCAGTTTTAATTAGAAATTTAACTGTCTCAAGAAAGAAAAAAACTCCCACAGGTTACGTTGAAGTTAAACCAGAAAAGATTGTTTTAGAAGAACTTTTGAAAGAGTTAAAAATTGACCAAGACAAATTTATTTCTCTTGCAATAATGGTCGGAACAGATTATAACCCAAAAGGAATTCCACGTATTGGACAAAAGAAGGCTTTGAAAATTGTTCAAGAGTTTAATTCTCCAGAGGAAATTTTTGAATCAGTTAAAGACAAAATTGACGAACTTCCAGAAGAAGATAGATTTGACTGGAAAGTAATTTTTAGTTTACTTAGAGCTCCAAAAACTAAAGACTTTGAAATTGAATTTCCTCAAATGGATTTTGACAAAATTAAAGAAATTTTAGTTGAGCGTCATGGTTTTAGCGAAGAAAGAGTAAATTTGCAGTTAGAAAAATTAAGTAAGATGAAACTTTCTAAAAACCAAAAAAGTTTGAATAAATGGTTTTAAAGAACATATTTTTTAACTACCCAAACAATATCTCCGTGTGTTACACCTAATTTTGTCATAAGTTCTTTTTCAGAACTGTATCCTTCTTTTTTTAACCAGTTAAGGAAATAAGCCCAAGACCTATATCTTTTATCTAGAGAACCATCTGCTTTTTTTTGTGTGTCTGCCCATTTTCGATATTGTATTGCTAAATTTTTTAAGATGTCTAATCTTGGACTTGCAGAACCTGGAGAAGTTGGAGGGCTGCTTTTCCCGTCATTAATAATTATTTTTATTTTTTGCCATTTAAATTGATCTTTTCCCCTCCCAATTATTATAATTTTTTTGTTGCTCTTTCCAAGGTTATTTCTTATTTTTATTTTGCTATATCCTCTTTGAGATATTTCTCCCCCATGGTTATCTATAGTAACTCCTTTGACTTTTTTGGTTTTCCAGACCAAAATATTTCTTCCTGGATTTACCACATAAATCTCTTTTGCAGAACTTGGGGAAATTGAGGTTATTACTCTTGAACCAAAACCGGCATTATATTTTCTTCCATCAATGTCCACAACCAATCTTGTCATGTCGAGAGAACCTTTTACAAGCTTTCCCCCCTTATCTTTTATTCCAGAGAGAGCATCACTTACCCGAGAGCTTCCAGAATCTTTTTTTTTTAAAATCAAAGCAATAAGTAAAAATCCAATTCCAATTGCAATTCCCGCACTTTTTTCATAAAGGACATTGAAAAGTGAAAGCAAAATTAAGAGTATTCCTGTTAATGCAAACAGAATTGCAAAAGTTCCTCTGAATTTGAATTTAAGAAATAGAAAAATTAAAATTACTAATCCGATCATCCATAAAATTGTTGTTAAAAGGTCAGAAGAAATTCCTAATGTGTGAACTAAACTTTGAAAGGAGAAGCCCGTTGAAAGAATTCCATACATTCCAAAAGCAGAAACACATAGAGAGATGATCCAGCAGACTGCGGCGTTTTCTCTAAATGGGCTTTTTTTTAGAATAAAAAAGATAACTGCGAAGAGAGTAATAAAAAGAAGTGCGTTCAGGTACATTGCGATATTAAACTCTGAAAAAAGTCCGCTGAAACCAAAACTGTTGTATCCTCCAAGAGCCGAAACAAAATTCAAACTAAGAATTGATAAGAACGTTAAAATGTAACCCCTTTCCATATGGGAATTAAGAAATTTGTTTATATAAATATATCTGGAGTTACCTTCTATACTTTTTAGTTAATTCAAAAAAGATTAAAACTGAAACAATCAAAATTCCAGCGAGAAGTAAAATTATGGTTAAAAGGTTAAAGTGTATTCCAGTGTAATTTGAAAAAAGAAGATATGCAATGATCGCAAGTGGAATTAAAAGAGACAAAAACCTTTCAAATTCTCCCGTTTTCTTTTTTAGGATTTTTTTATTTTGAATTTCATGAAAGTGTTCTTTTTTTTGTTCTTTTAAATTTCTTTTTGGTTCCTTTTTTATCTCTATCACTTGAAATTCTGAATTTATTTTTTCCCTTGGTTTTGAACCAAAAATTAAGAGCAAGATAAAAATAAGAATTTCTAAAAACATCATTTCAAGCAAGATTATTGTTCCCAAATCCATGTAAATAATTCACTTTTTAGTTTATTAAAGATTATTGTGGTCTAAAACCTTTTTTGGGATGATTAGAAAGATATTTTAAAGACTTTTTTCCTTGTTTTTTTATGAAACACCGTGCTTTTAGTTTGTTTGGAAATCTTGCACTTGTGAACTTTCCAGATGGGACTAAAAAAAGTGAAAAATTAAAATTTGCAGGAGAAATCTTGAAGAATAACAAAAGTGTTAAAACTGTTTTAGAAAAATCTGGTAAATTTAAGGGGAGGCTTAGAAAACAGGAAACTAGTTTTTTATTCGGGGTAAAAACAAAAGAGGTTTTGTATAAAGAGAATGGTTGTGTTTTTAGATTTAATATTGATGAAACTTATTTCTCACCTAGATTAAGTAATGAAAGAAAAGAAATTGCAAGCTTTGTCAAAAAAAAGGATGGAGTTTTTGTTGGTTTTGCTGGAGTTGCTCCATTCCCAATAGTTATTGCTAAAAATTCTCTTGCAAAAGAAGTTTATTCAAATGAATTAAATAGGAAAGCAAATAAATATGCCGAGGAAAACATTGTTAGAAATAAACTTCAAGAAAAAGTTTTTTTAGTTCCAGGAGACATGAAAAAAGTTTGTTCTCGTTTGCATAAAGAAAAAAAGAAGTTTGATGTTGTTGTTATGCCTCGGCCACAACTAAAAGACTCCTTTTTGCAGGACGCTTTTAAAATTTCAAAAAAGAAAACTCGTGTTTATTATTATGACTTTTGTAAATTTGAAGAAATTAAAGAAAAGGTAAAAATGGTCGAAGAAGAAGCTAAAAAAGCTAATAGGAAAATAAAAATAACAAATGTTAAAAATGCTGGAGAAATTGCTCCATATAAGTTAAGAGTTAGAATTGACTTTGTTCTGGGGAACTAAGTGAAAAATGGAAAAAGAAATTACAAAAGAAAAATTGAAAAGATACTTTAAAGTTAGTGAAACGGCATATAGCTTGATAAAAAAGAAAATTGTTTCTGGTCGAGAGGTTGACGCAAAAGAAATAATTGAAATGGTTGGAAATTATATTTCGGACGCTCATCACTTCGAAGAAAAAGGAGATTGGGTTAACGCTTTTGCAGCATTAAATTATGCACATGGTTGGATTGATTCTGGGGTTCGTCTTGGGGTTTTTGACGTTCATGATGACAAATTGTTTACAGTAAAATGAAATCATAAGAGATATTTTTTATTATATGATAAATCATATTCTTTTGTTTTTTGGTTCCAGAGTTTTCCTTGTTCAAAAATATGTTTCAAAAAACTTTCACTTGTTCTTCCACCTTTTTTTATATTTGAATCATGAAATTTTTCATTTATCCCATTCCACCAGTTTTGATATTCAACATCTTTAAAAAATTTTGAATTTAAATAATTTATATTCAGTAAATTTTGGTTAATCAATTTAAGGATCTCTGTATTTTTGAATTTTTTTTCTAAGTTTATTTTTGGGCCCAATAAACCATTGATAATGGATAATTTTTGTAGATCATTGATTTTTTTATCTTTAGATTTAATTAAAAATTTATCTATAGTTGGATTTGAATGTATAATTAGTAAATCTAAGTCTCTAGGGTTTTTCTCTCTTCTAGAAGTTGAACCATAAAGTAATAAATCTTTTATTTTCAACTCTTTTATTGGATAAACCATCTTTGCAAAGTCCTTTGCAACATCTATTGCATAATCCAATTTCATTTTTCTTTTTTTATAATTCCTTCTTTTCAGCAATTGCTGAAGGTGCTTCTCCACCGTGCCAGGTGAAACGTGGTCGCATTCTCATTGGATAAATTCTTTCAGAGTTGTCGTCAAGAATTATTGCTGAACCTTTTAAGCTTGGAAGGTCATTCATATATCCTTGAATCGTCTCAGTCAAATAGGTTTGCATCATGTTGTTTAATGCATCGATATCTGGTTTTGAAGTAACTCTGTGAGCAATTACAATGTCAGACTGGGTCATTACATCTGTATGAATTTTTCCGGGTTGCTGAGTTGCAAGAACAATTGAAATTCCTGGTTGACGCCCCTCTCTTAAAATTTGTATGAGTGCATCAGTTGAAATTATTTTTTCATCCTTAGGTAAAAATTCGTGGGCTTCGTCTATAAACATCCAAACTAAAGGATACTCTTTTTTTTCATTAAAGTTAGAATAATCAAGTCCTTTTGCAATGGATTTCACTTCTTCAGTTCTTCTTGAATCCATTCTTTCTTTGAAAAGTTTTCTTGAAATTAAACTAATCACTAATGCACGAACGTTAAAGACTCCAATTGAATTGTATGAACTTAAATCTAAAACTGAGGTCGAGCCCCCTTTAACCAAATCTTTTAT
>CAZONG010000016.1:0-11543 GCA_964581315.1 Candidatus Woesearchaeota archaeon
AAATTTTTTATCTCCCAAAAAAAATGCCATCCCCATTTTCACCAAAGTGTTTGAAACCGCTGCAAAGATTATCGACGTTGAAGCAACTACTCCAGTAATTATTCCATCCCGACTTAAACTTGACATTGACAAAGTTATTGCGTCAACATCTGCTAACCCTGAAAGAATACTTGCTCCATAAATTCCAAAGTGTCCAAAAAGAATTTGGCCTATTTTTGAAATAAGTAAAACAAAAAGGAAAAATAAACCAAACTTTATTGCAGGAACGATTGCAAAAGGTTGCTCAAACTTAACTTCATTAACTTTAGATTTGGGTTCCTTTTTCCTTAAAAAGTAAAGAGAAGCAAAAATTCCTAATCCAAACATAGCAATCATGGGAATAAAAAGTGTTGAAAGTAATTTTGAATTAATTATTGCAACTTCAAAAAGAATTCTTAGAAACATGATAGACATCGCAACAATTGTTGCAAGAACGTATGGAGAGACCCGCTTTTTTCCCTTGCTGTCTTTAGACATTGAAAGGGTTACTGCAGTTGAAGAAACAATCCCTCCAATAATTCCCATTAATCCATGTCCTTTTTTTGAATCTATAACTTTAACCAAAAAATATCCAAAAAAACTTATTCCTGCAACTAAAATAATCATAAGCCAAATATTGTAAAAATTAAAAACATTAAGCTGGGCTAAAAAATCTGTTTTAAGTCCAAAGTTTTTCAAGATTTCTCCAAGTCCAGGAATGTCCAAAGGAGAAAAATCTTTATTTGGTAAAATTGGTAAAATAACTAAAGAGATAATTGCAAATTTTATCACCCCAAAAATTTCTTTTTTGTTCATTTTTTTAATTAAGCCATGAAGTTTTTCTTTGAATGCCAAAAAAGCAGTAATTAAAATTCCAAAAATAATTGCAATTTCAAAGTAACCAGTCGTACACATTGCTCCTAAAATAAAAGCCATAACTGATGAAACTTCTGTGATAATTGTCGTGACTTTAAACTTCAAAAAAGTAAGAACATAGGACAAAGAAGCAAAAAGAACAATTCCTGCTAGACCAATAATAACTGGAAGGGAATTAAAATTTCCTCCAAGGTAACCCAAAATTGCTCCAAAAAATGTAATCAAAATAAAAGTCCTAAGACCTGCAAAACGGGTAAAATGTTCTTTTTGTTGAGTAAATTCTCTTTGCATTCCAATTAAAGCCCCTAAAAAAATGGCGATACCAAAATTGAGTAAATCCATGAAAGAAATTAATAAAAAAACTATTTAAACATTTAGAATTTAGCTTTTCTATGTTCGGAAAACTAAAAGACAAACTAAAGTTATGGATTGGAAAAGTTTCTGAAGAAAGTTCAGAAGTTGAAGAAAAAATAGAGACAAAAGTAGAAAAAACTCAAAAGAAAGAAAAAAAGACTAAAGAAATTTTAAAAAAAGAAAAAAAGAAAAAAACTTCCAATGAAATTAACGAAGAAGGAATAGATGAAAAACCAAGTGAAGAAAAACCAAAAGAGGAAGTTTTAGAAGAGATTGGAAAGGTTTCAAAAGAACCCGAAAAAGAAAAAAAACATTTTTTTAAAGATATTTTTTCAGGAAAAAAAGTTATTTCAAGTGCAGACTTTGAAAAATATTCTGAAGACTTAGAAATGATTCTTTTAGAAAACAATGTTGCTTTAGAAGTTGCTGAAAAAATTATCTATGAATTAAAAGAAAAGATTGTGGGTAAAGATTTAGAAAAAAAAGAAATTGAAAAATTAATTAAAAAAAGTTTAAAGGAAATTGTCTCTGGAGTTTTAGTTAAACCTTTTGACCTCATTAAAGAAATTGAAGAAAAAAAATCTCCTTATGTAATTCTTTTTTGTGGAATTAATGGTGCAGGTAAAACTACAACTATCGCAAAGTTTGCAAACCTCTTAAAATCAAAAAAAATCACTGCGGTTCTTGGAGCAGGAGACACTTTTCGTGCAGCTTCAATTGAACAACTTAAAGAGCACGCAGAAAAATTAGGTTTAAAAGTAATAAACCACGAATATGGATCTGACCCTGCTTCAGTCGGCTTTGACACAATTAAATATGCTGAAAAAAATAAAATCAAAGCGGTTTTAATTGACACTGCTGGAAGAATGCACACTGCAACTAATCTCTTAAAAGAAATGGAAAAAATAAAAAGAGTCTGTAAACCGGATAGAGTGATTTTCTTAGGTGAATCAATAACTGGAAATGATTCAGTTGACCAAGTAAAAGCCTTTGACGAGACAATCGGAATTGATGGAATAATTCTAAGTAAAGCAGACATTGACGAAAAAGGCGGAACTGCCCTATCAGTTGGATACATTACAAAAAAACCAATTCTCTATCTTGGAACAGGACAAGAATATAAAGACCTAGAAAAGTTTGACAAAGAAAAATTTGTTGAAAAATTGGGACTGGATTAAAAATGAAAGAAGTAAGAACCGGAATTTACAAAAGAATAACCATTAAACTGCCAGAAAAAGAATTATTAATTCCCTTAAAAAATTTGGAATCAAAAATTAAAGATTTAAATTTTACAATTAAAGAAAGGGAGAACCCCAAAAATTTTTCCAAGAAAAGCGGATTAAAACAAAACATAGAAAGCCTAAAAAGAATTGTTGAAACTGCTAACCTTCTTATTGAAGGGTATACAATTGAAAATATAACAAAAAAACTTGAACTAAAATATTCAACCATTGAAAGTTACATTTCTTACCTAAGTTCTTAAACCCAAAAACTTAATAATTGACTTATTACTTCTAAAAGCATGTTAGAAAAACTAGGGAACGCAATAAAGAAAGCGACAGATAAAATCTCAAATGCAATATTTTTAGATAAAAACTTAGTGGACACAATTGTCCGAGAATTACAACGTGCCCTAATTGAAGCAGATGTAAGTATTGTCTTAATTAAAGAAATTTCTGAGAAATTAAGAAAAGTTGCATATGACGAAAAAATAAAAGGAATTGAAAAAAAAGAACACTTAATTAAAACTCTTCATGACGAACTTGTTAAAATTTTAGGGGATAAAAAAGAATTAAAAGTTAGTGAGAAAGGTCAAACAAAAATTATGCTTGTTGGACTTTACGCTGCAGGTAAAACTACCACTGTTGCAAAGTTAGGAAACTACTTTCAAAAAAGAGGAAAGAAAGTTGCGCTTGTGGGGCTTGACGTTTGGAGACCAGCAGCAAAGGAACAACTTATGCAACTTGGAAAACAAAATAACATTCACGTTTTCACCGATTTAAAAGAAAAAGACCCAATTAAAATTTGGAAAGGGTTGAAGACTGAATTAAAAAAATTTGAAGTTATAATTGTTGACACAGCTGGAAGGCATGATTTAGATAAGGAATTAGTCAAAGAAATTGAAAGTTTGAATAAAGAAATAAAACCAGATGAAACTGTTCTCGTTATGCCCGGGGACATTGGTCAAGCTGCAAAAAACCAAGCTGAAAAATTTTCTTCCGCTTTAAAAATTACTGGAATAATCATTTCAAGGATGGACTCAACCGCAAAAGGAGGGGGCGCTTTAACTGCATGTGCTGAAACAAAGTCCGGAGTTTATTTTATTACAACTGGTGAAAAAATTAATGACATCGAAAGTTTTAACCCCGAGTCATTCTTATCTCGTCTTTTAGGAATGGGTGACTTAACTTCTCTACTTGAAAAAGTTAGATTAGTTACTGACGAAAAAACTCAAAAAAATTTGGAAAAAAATTTGTCAGAAGGGAAGTTAACATTAAATGATGTAGTTGAACAAGTTAAATCTATGAATTCTCTTGGGGGGTTTGACAAACTTAAGTCAATGGTTCCGGGAATGAACGCTGCAAAAATTCCTGAAGGAGTTTTAGAAAATCAAGAAAAGAAAGTTTCAAAGTGGGAACATATAATTAAATCCATGACTGAAAACGAAAGAGAAAACCCTGAAGTTTTAAAAAAACAAACTTCAAGAATTGGAAGAATAGCTAAAGGAGCCGGAGTAAATTCTTCAGACGTTCGAAGTCTTCTTAAGCAATACGACATGCTTCAAATGATGGTAAAGGATTCCTCTGGAATGGACATGTCTGGCGGAATGAATCAAAAACAAATGCAAAAACTCATGAAAAAATTCGCTCGTGGCGGGAAAATAAAGCTTTAAATCTCGAATTTATCTCCAGGCATAACAAAACCCGCAAAACCATCTTTTTTTGGATCATACTTCTCATACCCTCCTCCAAGATGAACAAGATATGTTTTTGATTTTATTTTAGAAGGAAGGTGCTGATTCAATAAAGCGTATTTTGCATGGACCCCTGTGTCTCCAAATTCACAGTCTTGAAAAAACAAATCAAGGTCTTTTCTTGATGGAGGAGGAGAGATTGTATCTCCTGAATAAAAAAAATTCTTCCCCGCCTCATTTCTTATCTCAATTGAATAATTCTCCATAAAAGGAACATGAGGGGTTAAACCAAAATAAAAATCAAGATCATTTATTCGAAAAGTTTTACCTATCTGCAATTCAAAATAATCAGAAATGCTACTCTTTCTTTTTTTGAGTTCTTTATACAAAACTTTCTCTTTAGTGAATTCATCAATGGGAATAAATTTATTATTCCAAGAAAGTCTATCTATCGTATCCCAAGAATACCTTTGTCCTCCCTGCATCCCTTCTCTTAAAGTATTCCAAAGTTTTTTTGCCATATCTTTAGAGGCAAGATGTAATCTGGGCCTCTTTTCTCCCTTATTCTCATAAACAAAGTATTGCATAAATCCGAATAATTCTAAACCTCCAACATGGTCCGAGTGAAGATGAGTTATAAGAACATCTGTTACATCTTTTA
This sequence comes from Candidatus Woesearchaeota archaeon, assembly GCA_964581315.1. Classification (GTDB taxonomy): domain Archaea; phylum Nanobdellota; class Nanobdellia; order Pacearchaeales; family GW2011-AR1; genus GW2011-AR1. Next base: position 4,824 of record CAZONG010000016.1, read on the forward strand.
ATTTGTTCTTTTCTAAAAGTTTTGGAGTGACAGTAAATCCACAATCTACAAGAATATTTTTTTCCAAATCAGAAACTAAAAAAGAGGTATTTCCTAATTGGGGATTCAATCCAGATCCCGTTCCAACCCATTCGATCTTAGCCATAGAAAAGAGATACAAAAAAGTTATTTTAATATAATCCCCCCTACAGAGGGGTTTAATAATAAAGTTTAAATAACCCCATAGCTATTTAAAGAAATGGAAAAGTTTCTTGAATCAATTGGACTCTCAAAAACAGAAAGTAAAATTTACCTTTCTTTACTCGAAAAAGGGGAACAAAAAACAAGCGAAATAATTAGTTCAACAAAAATAAATTCTGGAAGAATTTATGAGATTCTCTCAAATTTACAATCAAAAGGTTTCATAAGTAAAATAGAAAAAAATGGTGTAAAATACTTTTCAGCTTCACCTCCAACAGTTCTAGAAGACTTTATGAAACAGAAAGAAAAAGAACTAGAAATTCAAAAAAAAGAAGTTTCTGAATCAATTCCTAAACTTTTAGAAAAATATTCTTCAAATAAAAAAGAAACCCAAATTGAAGTTTTCACCGGAAAAAATGGAATGAAATCTGCTTATGAAATTTTATTCAATGAATCCAAAAAAGAAAAAGATCTTTATGTCCTTGGGATAAGTTCTCAATTGAATTATGCAAAATGGCTTCCAAATTTTATGTTAAATTATACCTTTCCTAAAAGAAAAAGGTTGAAACTCAAAACAAAAAAATTAATGAACTTTGAAGCAAAAAGTGAAAAACTTTGGAAGACAGACAAATCAGAAATAAAGTATATTGAAACAGATGCTCTTACGAGTTATGAAATAATGGGAGAAGTTGTAATAATTCAGATTCTTCAGGGAGACACAATTCATCTGGTCATAAAAGACAAACAAGTAGCCAAAGATTTCAGAAAACAATTTAACCTTATGTGGAAAAACGCAAAGAAATAATTGAAACCAATTTCCCCAAAACCCTTTTAAAATATCTCTTCCATCTATAAATATGAAACACAAAATCCTGGTATTAATATTAACAATTTGCTTATTTGCTTCAATAGCCCTCTCATTTTTACCAGTCCAACAAATTTGCGGAGTGAAGTCTGGATGTGAAACGGTTCAAAATTCAGGATATGAAAACATGGTTGGAGTAAACAACGGTTACATCGGAATAATTGCATTTTTCCTTCTTTTAGTTTTAACAATTTCCCACATAAAGTATCCACGTAAATACAAAAGTACTTTCATTTTCTTAGGAATAACTCTTGGAACACTTGTCGCTCTTTATTTCATTTACCTTCAAGTTTTTGTAATAAAAGCTATTTGCACCTATTGCATGATTATTGACCTTGGAATGGTTATCTCCCTTCTCCTAATCTTTCCAAGAAGAAGAAAAGCAGTATGAAACGAAAAATTCTTTCTCGTGGCGCTGAAGCAGTTATTTACCTTGAAGGAAATAAAGTCTTAAAAGAAAGGATTTCAAAAGGTTATAGACTTCCTGAACTTGATAAAAAGATAATCAAAAGGAGAACTAAATCTGAAACAAAACTTTTAGAAAAAGCTTCTGAATTTGCAAATGTTCCAAAACCCTTTCAAACAAAAAAAGAAAATGAAATTGTTATTCCTCTTGTCAATGGAGACAAACTCTCAGACAAATTAAATTCTTACGAAGAAAAAAAGCAAATCGAAATTATGAAAAAAGTTGGTGTAGAAGTTGCAAAGCTTCACCAAAAAGGAATTGTTCACGGGGATTTAACTACTTCAAACATGATTTTGAGTGAAAATGAAGTCTTCCTTGTTGACTTTGGACTCGGTTCCTTCAACGGCAAACACGAACAAAAAGGAGTAGACATCCACCTCCTAAAAGAAGCTTTGGAATCAAAACATTTTGAAAATTGGGAAAAACTTTTCAAGGCATTTAAATCTGGTTACGAATCCAAAGACAAAACTGAAGCAAAAAAAGTTTTCGAGCGTTTAACCCAAATTGAAAAACGTGGAAGATATAGGCATTAATTTTTGAAATAATTAACTAATTTTGAAAAAGTGTCGTAGACTTCATTTCCAAATTTTTCAAATATAGAGGGTTTTTTATAAGAGGCTCTAAAAAAATATTCGTCTCCTACTTTAATAAAAAGTTCTTTATCAATCTTCTCAGAACTTGGAAAGTTATCTTCAAACGAATCAAGACTTGAGCATTCTCCCTCACAAAAATCATCTAAAGTCATAAATAAGAGAAAGAGAAGTTCTATTTAAAACTAACCAAAAGTAAAAGTGTAAATTTTAAATCCTTTTTCAACATTTAGTTTCAAAACATGTTCCCCATAATTTGTTCCGTTAACAACATTATACAAAGTCTGTCCTTCAACATTTACTTCTTTAAAAAAATTATTGTCAACATAGGAATCAACCTTAACGGAATTGTCTGAACCTGCAACAATGTTCACATCTTTTGAATAATATTTAAGGTAAACTGTTCCATTGTTCCCAACAAGTTCCATGTTGTCAAGATTGTTTTTCCAACTTCCCGATAAATAAAACTTTCCTCCAACAAGGTTTGTTGGAACAGAATAATCAACAACTTGTTCAGGTTTCCATCCTAAAGAATTTCCATTTTGTCCTCGAGAAAATTTGTAACCCAAATAAATTTCAGAAGTTTTTATTCCAGAAAAGTCAGTAGTTGAATTTCCTTTTGTCAACACCGAGTCTATTGTTTCATTCATTCCAAGAACTTCTGACCTTTCTTTCAAAGCATTTTGAATTGCAGTTTCTGTTTCAGCGTATCCTCCTTCTCCAATGTGGTCGTGAACAATAAATCCATCAATGTCAATTAAATATTCTCGCGGCCAATATTGATTTCCATACGCTTGCCAAGTCAAATAATTGTTGTCAAGGATAACTGGATATTTTACTCCGAGTGATTCAGTTGCTTTTTTTACATTACTGTAATCCTTCTCAAAATTAAATTCGGGAGTATGAATCCCAATAATCACTAGTCCTTTGTCTTCATATTTACTGTACCAACTTTCTAAATAAGGAAGAGTCCTCTGACAATTTATACAACTGTATGTCCAAAAGTCTAAAAGAATTACTTTTTTTCCGACGTAATCAGATAAATTAAAGGGTTCAGAATTTATGAATCCATCTGGAGAAACAAATTCTTTTGCAGGAGGATAAACTTTACTTTTTTCAAGAACTCTCTGATTTGGAGAACTAGAACTTATTTTTGAAGAGTTATCTAATTTAATAATTGAGACTTTGCTAAATTGTAAAAGAATAATAACTAAAACAATTGCAACTACGACCAAACCTAAAATAATTTTTTTGTTTTTATCTTCTTTTTTCATTTTAATTTCCAATAAACAATTTATTTAATACGCTGAAATTTGCAAGTAAATTTAGATTCTGAGTAAAAACCAAAATTCCAAGAAGAATTAAAAATCCTCCAACTACCCAATTGTAATACCTCATTTTTGGACCAATTCTTCTTATAAATCCCTGAGCTTTATCCAAAAAAAGTCCAAAAATTAAAAAGGGGATTCCAAGACCAAGAGAATAAACCAACAAGAGGATAAAACTTAATTCCGGTTGAGTTATTGCTAAAGTTAAGATGCTTCCTAAAACCACTCCAACACAAGGGGTCCACCCAACTGCAAAAACTACTCCAAATAAAAAACTGTTCAAATAACTTATTTTAAATTTCTTTTTTACGTTTACCGTATAACTTCCCTTCAAAAAAGGAATTTCAATTAATCCTGTTAAATGTAATCCAAAAAGAATTATCAAAATCCCTCCAATTCTCGCAAGCCAAGTTTGAACGCTGTAACTTGAACCACTAAGAAGAGTGTTAAATAAAATTCCAGCAAGCGAAAAAACAAGTGTAAACCCAAGAACATAAAAAAGACTATTCAAAAAAATAACTCTTCTTTGGGTTTTGTCTTTAGGAGAAATTGTTCCTGCTAAGTATCCTAAAAACCCTGGAACTATTGGTAAAATACATGGACTAAAAAAAGAAACTATCCCTGCAAAAAAAACAATGAAGATACTAAAAGAAACCATTTCTTTAAATTATCTCCATGTAATAAAATTTAATACTAAAAATGCGACAGTCTGAACGACTGAAAAAACGAAAGCATAAACTTCAACTCCTGCAGCATAATAAGGCATCATCGTAATAAAGAAATAAAGTAAAACTGCGTTTTGAATCAAAAACAAAAATGAAAAAATGAAAAGTCCAAAAGTGAAAGAAGATTTAAACTTCACCAAATTTTTTAAGTAAACAAATGAAAGAGAAACGACTAAGAAAAGATTAAAGACAAGAATCCACTTTGAAAGTTCCATCATTAGAGCCATAGAAAAAAGACAAAAATTTCATTTAATAACTTTTACCCAAATCTTTCCCCATTTTACTCCAAATTTCTCTAAAAAAGTCAAAATTAATTTCAAGTTCTTGACTCAAAAAATACATCGCACCATAATTTCCCTTATCCAAAACTTCCAAAAATCTATGTTTCTCTAAAACTTTAAGATGGTGCTTAACTGTTTTGTAATCTAAATTCAAAACAGAAGAAATTCTGTGAGCATTCATTGGTGTCGATTTCAAAAGATTTATGATTCTCCCACGTGTTTCTCCCCCACGAGTTCCAGTAATTAAGTATAAAATAATGTTTTTCATAAATTTGAGAAAAGAAAATTGTATATAAAATTAATTACTCTTCTGTTACCACGATATTTTTAAAAGATTTTTAAATTAAACCTTCGATGGAAACTGAATTTTGTATTGTTTGTGGACTTGAAACAACCGGAATAAAATGTAAATTTGTTTGTCCAAATTGTGGAACAAAGAAAGATTGCAGTAATTAATCTTTTTTCTCTTTAACAAAATCCCCTTCAATATATCTTTGGCTCTTGAATAAAAACCTTTGAACAGCTAGACCATTAACAACTCCAACACAATCTTCTTCAATTAATTTATCCACTAAATTATTTTGTTCTTTTCTTAAATCCCCATTCCAAAATAGAATAGATTTGCTATAAATCCTCTTTGGGAGATCTTTTCCCAAATCAATAATTTGATATTTTTTACCTTTCACTTTTTCATACTCTTCTAAACTTCCTTCAAAATACTTAAGATGATTAACAAAATTTTCTCTCATTGCAAGACTCTTCTCTTCTGTTTCCAACGTTATTCTTAAATGGTATTTTTCAATTGTCATAATCAAAATAAATTCAATTTCTTTTTAAAAATTTATATACTAAAAAAGTAGCCCCCCCAGGATTCGAACCTGGGTCTCAGGCTTCAAAGGCCTACATACTTGACCACTGTACTAGGGGGCTTTACAAGATTTTAATTTAAGCACAATTTATAAGAGTTTTGATATTGAAAAAAGATGAAAACCTTTTAAAAGAAAAAATTAGCAAAAGTGACAAAACTCTTTTCTTTAAAAATTCAAAATAAGAAATCTTTTTCTAACTAATAAAAAGTTCTGATAATTCGTTAACCTTCCTTCCTTTATGCAAGTGTCCTTTTAACTGGGGGAAAGGGAACCATTCCTTTAACTTTTGAATCCTAACTACTAACCCCTACTCAACAATTTTAATGCATTAATATAAAGAATTTTTAACAAGAGTTAATATGGAAAAAGCAACAATCTATTGCCCTAGGCAAAAGGTCTTTTTCAAAAACTTGTTAGTAGAAAGTTACATCCTTCCTGCACAGGAATTTGTTCTTTCAAACACAAGTAAATTGAAAGTAAACGTTTTGGAAGTTGTCGGAGAAAAAGCCTTGGTACTTCTGCCAAGAAAAATAGCTAAAGGGGAACACAACACGGCACTCATTGACTTGAAATACATTGACTAAATAAGTGCCTAATTTTTAGGCTTTGTTAACAAATTTTTTTCTTTTTTTAACAAAGCTTTTAATTTTTTTAAAAAACGCCTTTGTAAAAAAGTTCCCTATTCACTTCTTGCCTTGGAGGAGAAACTTTTCCAAAAATTTCCTTAAATCTGAATGGAGCATATCTTTCTCCAGTTAAACAAGCTGCGAGTTTCTTGTATTCAATGCTTGAATTGGACTTTGGCTTCAAATAAGTTGAAGGGGTAAAATAATACTGGGACTTTAAGACATTCACATCATGGGGAATCACTGCAAGAATCGGAACTTCACTCATTTTCTCAACATCAGCCATACTTAATTCAAATTTATTGTTATAAACTTTATTCAAAATCATCCCTGAAATTGGAGTTCCTCTTTTTTTAGCAAGAGCAATTGCTTTTAAAGTCATTGTAAGCGTCGAATAGTCTGGAGTAGTTACAACAAAAAGTTCATCTGAAGAAATAATTGCTGCAAGAGTTTCATTATTTAACGAAGGGGAAGAATCAATTAAAATAAAGTCATAATTGTTTCTTAAAGACTTTAATTTTTCTTTAAGTTTCAAAGGGTCAAACTGCTTTTTTGGATAAACTGAAGCAGGAATTAAATCAAATCCCTCTAAATTGTGAATTGCTTCCTCAATTTTAGCGTCGCCATTAAGAACATTATGTATTGTTTTCTCAGGACTAATTACATTCAAATGAATTCCTAAATTTGGTGCAGAAAGATTTGCATCAACTAATAAAACTTTTTTTCCAAAAGAGGCCAACGCACCTCCAAGAGCAACAACACTCGAAGTTTTCCCAACACCTCCTTTTAG
>CAZONG010000017.1:0-11443 GCA_964581315.1 Candidatus Woesearchaeota archaeon
GGTAATTTTTTCCAATGGATAAACTCCAATTGCAAGTTTCTTTCTATTTCTTCCAACAGTTGAATGAAGTTTTTCTTGAATTTCAACTAACTCTTTAATTTTTTTGTCATCAAACTTCAACCCCTTAACAATTGCGCAAGCAGTGTATGGCCTTATTTCTTTAACACTTGAATCAACTTTAACTTCATAATTTTTCTCTGGACTGTTTATTTTGTAACTTTTCAAACCAATTTTCTTTCCTAAAAAACTTAAAAAACTTCTCTTAAATCCATGGTAACCTAAGAGGTCAGGCCTATTTGGAAAAATTTCAAGTTCCAAAGTTTCTTCATCAACACTTTCAACAGGAGTTCCAAAAAGAGCAATCTTTCCTAAAAGCTCTTCGTCAAGCTTTCCAATTTCCTTTTCAAAAACCTTTTTATCAAATTTTACATTTGCCATTTTTAAACTTTAACCCAAGCTTTCGCTTTTCTTAATTTAGTTATATCATTTTTATATAAATCCCGTAAGTCATTTATTCCATAGTAATCTGTAATTATTCTGTCAAATCCAAGTCCCCAAGCAAGAACAGGAACATCAATTCCTAAGAGAGGAACAGTAATTTCTGGTCTAAAAATTCCAGCTCCACCTAACTCCAACCAAACTTTTCTTTCTGGATGCCAAACATTTACTTCAACTGAAGGCTCAGTATAAGGAAAATATGCCGGGCTAAAACGAATTTTTGTAAAACCCATTTTTTTATAAAATTCTTTCAAATATCCAAGTAAATTTCTAAAGTTTAAATTCGGGTCAACAACAATTCCTTCAGTTTGATAGAATTCAAAACCATGCGACCAGTCAACAGTTTCATTTCTAAAAACTTTTCCAACGGCAAAATATTTTTTGGGAAAGTCTTCCTTTTTTAATTTTGAAAGAGTTTTTGCAGAAATTGCGGTTGTATGCGTTCGTAAAACCATTCTTTTTGCTTCTTCTTCATCCCAAGAATAATTCCAACCTTTACTTCCACTTACACCTTTTTCATGAGCAAGTTTCACAGCTTCAATCGTTTTTTTATCCGAAATTTCTTTCTTTTGATTTACAAAAAAAGTGTCCTGCATTTCACGAACAGGGTGGTCTTGCGCAGTAAACAAAGCATCAAAAACCCAGAAACTTGGTTGAATAATTTCGCCTTTCATCTCGATAAAACCCATTTCGGTCCAAATTTTTCGAGCGTAATCAATTGAAGAATTTACAAAATGTCTCTTTCCACCATTTATTTTTGGAACTGGAAGTGTAACGTCGTAACGCCTGAACTTTTTCCCTTTCCAATTTTGTTCTTTCTTTAAAATTTCTGGAGTAATTTGTTCAATCAAGTCATAACTCAATTCTTTAGAATTCATTACTTCCTTTCCCAAGGAGGTAACTTTTATCAAAAATCTTTTCACTTCTTCTGTTTGAACTATCTCTTTTCTTTTTTGTAAATTTTTCAATGAAAAGGTCTGTTCGGGAGTCAATTTATCTTCTTCAATTGGTAAACTCTCCAAAAAAAGTTCTTCCATACTTTTTTTTGAAATTTCCTGCTTTTCTGCACTTAAAACAATTTTACCATTTTTTATTTCAATCATTGCTTTTCCCTTAAGAACTCCAAGTGAAACCTTAAACTCATCAGAACTTAAACCTGAAAGTTTTTGCGCGTCATTTAATGAAACAATTCTTTTCTCATCTAAAAGTAAAAGAAGTCTTCTTTCAGGCAAACCTTTTTTTCTGTAAAGTGCACCATTAACTCCAACATCAACTACTCTTTTTTTCTCTGTCACAAGTTCTACAATTTTTTTATTGTTCAAATATTCTAAAGCTCGTAAAACCGTAACCTTGTCCAAGTTAGATTTTTTACAAATCTCTGAAATACTTTTTTCTTCTAAATAAGGCAAAACTTTCTTCTCAATTAAACTCAAAGACTCTAAGACTTTCTTCATTCATTTCAAAATTCTCTAATATTAAAAAAGGTTTGTATCAAATAAGTTTATAAAATATTTTCATCTAGTTAATAAATGAGTAAAAGAGGAAACAAAAGAGGACTTTCACAGGTTGTGACAACAATACTCTTAGTTCTTTTAATAATTGCGGCAATTGCTGGAATTTGGGTTGCAATAAACACTTTCATTTTAAAAAATTCACAAGGACTTACTTTAGGAAATATTGGGCTTGACGTTCAAATAAAGTCGGCCTTAGTAAACACAACTGATGGAACCGCAACAGTAAGGGTTGAAAGAAATAAAGGAGTTTCAAAATTGAATATTACTTCCTTAAAATTCATAGTTGAAGACACAAAAAACTCAGACATTTTTGAAATCCCGGTTACTAACTTTGAAGAACTTGCTGTCAGAACTTTTGACTTGAACCTCACCAAAAATGGGATTCTTGACCCAACAAACATAATAAAAATTTCCGTTGCCCCAATTTATATTTCAGACACAACAGGAAAAAATGAAACTTCTCCTGTAACAAGTTCGTATGACATCGGCCAAAGAGACAAGATTATAGTCGATATAAAAATCTGTCACACAAATTCTGACTGTGGAACAGACCAATGGATTGCAGGTTCACAAATTTGTAATGCAGATAGTACAGGAGTTTTGCAATACAAAAGAATTTACGAATGTTTTGGAGCAACTAATCCAAACGGGGGATTCTGTCAACAAAAAACTGAAGCACTTCCCGTTGAAACATGTACTGCAAACCAAACATGTCTCGGAGGAGCCTGTCAACTTCCAAATATTGCTTGTACTCCTGAAAATGTAACTCAAGATTGTGGAGTAAGTCAATATGTTGGTTTCCCAACATGTAATCCCAATGCCCCTCCAGAAAGAATTATTCAAGATTATGACTTATTTGATTGTGTTAATAACACTTGCACAGAAAATATAACCTCTAAAACTATCCAAGATTGCCCAAGCCCACAAGTTTGTGCTATTTCTGGGGGAAGTCCAGAATGTTTTAGTCCTCTCCAATGTACTGTTAATGAAGACTGCCCCTTAGGACAAGTTTGTAGACAAGGAAACTGTACTCAAGAATTTGCTGCATTAAACGGAACGGTTTCATCTTCCTGGCCTCCTGGATTAAATGAATTCTTTGACAGTGCACAACTCCCAAGAAATGCAAGCAATGCAACCATAAATTACATTGGTTACACTATAATTTTTCCAGGAAGTCTACAAAAAGAATGTTTAACGGTCCAAGATTATACTTATCCCCCTACAACGGATTACAACGCCTACATACAACTAAGTTCAAAACAAACAAATATTACTACCGGGAACCAATTTCAACTTTGGGAAACCAAATATGGATGTGTTGTTTTAAATAACTCACTCTAAATTCTTAGTCATCCACGTCGGCATTCCAAGAACTAACCCTAAAGACTTCAAAAGAACCAAACTTCTTTTTTCCTTTTCAAAAATAAATTGCATTTGAATTTTTTTTCTTGAACAAAGTTTTACATTTTGTCTAACTCTTGAAACAATTTTTTCTCTTTCTTTTGAATTTATTAATTCATCTAAATAGATTCCAATTTGTATTTTGTTTTTAGAAGCAATTCGTGCCATTACTTCATTAAATCCTGAATTTCTTTGTTTCAAAAAATCTTTTCTTCCTTCCATTTTCAAAAGTAAAATATTAATAGGTAATTTTTCAAGAACTTTTCTATTTAATTCATCATCCTCTGAAAAAAAAATAATTTCCTTCTCTTTATTTTTTTTAACTGAATCTCTAAGTTTATTAAAATTTTTTTCAGTTAAAATAATCCTTTCTTTTTTCATTTTAGTTTGAAATCTCTGTTCCAACAAAACTTTTTCCCTTAAAGAATTTATCTAATTCTGATAAATTTTTCACAATGTAAGTTTTAACTTTCTTATTTTTTATAATTCTTGAAGCACTTTGGTCAAGAACGAAGTGTTGCCCAGGTTTATACTTTATTTTCTGAACGATTTTATCAAACTCTTCCCAAGAGATTTTAGAAATAAATTTTGCATTTTTGAACTTATTTGGATCTTTATCAAAAAGCCCCTTAACATTTGTTAAATTAATAAACTCGGCTCCAAGTTTTGATGCAATATTCGCTGCAGTTGAGTCTGAAGTCTGGTCTGGTTTATACTCAAGTCCCCCACAAATTACTAAACTTCTTTCACGAAGATATTTTTTTAGAATTCTCATTTTATGAGGAATTCCCCAGGTCGGCTCAAAACCAAAAAAGTAAGACAAAAACCTTGCATTTGCACGAGTCGCATTTATTCCAGCTAAAGACTGATGGTAAAGATTTCCTTTCTCTTTTTCTATCGCAGAAATATATTTCCTTGCTAAACTTCCTCCCCCACAAATAACAACAATTTTGTAATCCTTTATATTTCTTAAAACAATTTTCTTAAATTCCTTCAAATAATTGTAATTAACTTCATCTGGAATAATCTGGCTTCCTCCAAGACTTATTACAACAACCCTCTTTTTCATAACAACAAAACCAAAATAAACTATATAAAAGTAATCTTTAAATAACTAAACGTCCTTAATAAAATACAAAATGAAGAGGTTTCCAATAGTTTTAATTTTTGCAATTGTGATTCTTTTAGTTTCAAGTGTAGTTGCAGAAACTCTTCCAGCTTCTAAAGATGTGACTGACTTTGTAAAAAACGTTGCAGTAGGAAAAGGAATTTCTGAAGGAAGTATAAAAGGAGTCGAACAAGTTGACATGAATAACCTTCCCCAAGAAATAAACATCAAAAATATTGATAACAACAGCCTCGCAATGTATAAAATTGATGTGCAGGACTCTAACTCAACAAACCAAACGCGTCCAATCTACATAATAACGGCTTCTGAAAATGCATTTAAAAAAGAAATCCAAAACTTCGCAAATAAAATGCTTCTTAACTTTGGAATGCCTGGAAGCGTCCAAAATTCTTCTTTCCTTCTTTCAGGAGCAGGAGTCCAAGGGTCTTATGAAAAAGGATATGTAATGATTAGAGATGGGAGTGTTACCGGACTTTCAACAAGTCTTGACGTCTTGAACCCAACTCAAAACGGAATCGCAGAAGTTATTCTTTACAAAAATGGACAAGCAGTTGGATTCAGAAATACTCTTGAACTAGATAAAGCAGGTCCAAAAGTAGATTATGATTCAATGAATGAAAACACAATCAATTTTGAAAAAGGGGACGTTCTATCTGCAAAAGTTTTGCTTACAGACGGTTCAGAAGTTGAAGATGTAAACACTCTTCTTGAAATTTCGACAAGTGCATAAAGTTTAAATACCTGAAAATAATTAATAAAGCATGAGAAGTGAATCAGACAAAACGAGGTTGACGATAAGAATTCTAATTGCAGTTGTAGTTTTCCTTGCAATAATTGTTCTTTACTTTGTGATTTTACAACCACAATATAACAACCTTGTAATAAAAAGCCAAAATGAGGGAGTAAATCTTTTCATAAGTCAATATTTAGTTCCTCAGTTACAACAAAATGGGTACGTTTCTCTTCCGGTTGGAAACCAAACAATTTATTTGGTTCCTGTACAACCTGGAAATGGAACTAGTTCCAACACAACTGGAACAACTTCTGGAAACACAACCAAATAAACTTATTTTTTCTTATTCTTTTTTATTTTTTAATTGAATAGTTTTACCTGTATCGTCTATAAAGCACCTGTAAGTAACTTTTTAGGTTTCTAAAAATTTAAATACGGACTTAACCTATTAATTTTAATATTTAATTAAGAGGAGTTACTTACAAAAAATAAAACATGGTTTACAAGAAATATATCAAAAGAAATGGTAAAACTTATGGGCCATATGTTTATCACAGTAAAAGAATAAATGGAAAAGTCGTTTCTGAATATCGTGGACCTGAAGAATCAAAAATAAACAAGAACACTAAAAAATTCTGGACTTTTTTTGTCGCTTCTCTACTAATAATCTCTTTGGGAGCTTTTGTGTTGATTTCAAATTCAAGCCCAACTGGAAATGTTGTTTTTAGTGTTGCAGGTTCACTTGAAAACGGAAATCTATCGAATGGAAAACTTAATTTAGTTTTAAGTGAAGGTGAACTCATCCCTGCTGATTCAGTAATTTCAATTGAAAACAATGGAACAACCCAAACCTATTCACTAAAAGATTTAGTCACAAATGAACAAACTTATTCTGGAGAGTTTAATTTAAGGGATAGTCAAATCTCTGGCTCAGGAACTGGATACGGGTTAGAAGGAACAAAAACAGAATTTCCCTTAGTCACTTTTAATTTAAAATTAGTTCCGACAAATGAAACAACTGTTTCTTCAAACACAACCCAGGGAACTTCTTCTTCAGAAACAACAAACACTCAAAATAGTACTACAACTCAAAATGAAACCTCTTCAACAAATAATGAGTCAACTACAAACCAAAGTGTAACTAATGAAACCACTTCAAATCCTTCTCAAACGAATGAAACTTCTGTAAACGTAACTGCTCCAGTAAATAATTCAAGTGGAAACACAAATACCCAAAAAACAAATTCTACTCCAACTACACAAGAAAATACAACTACAAAAAACACTCCTTCTCAAACAACCCAAAATACTAACTCAACAACAACCCAACCCGCTCCAACAGAAACTTCTACAACGACAACTCCTTCAACAGAAACTTCCGCAACTCCTCTTGAAACAACTCAACCAACTCCTACAGAAACTGCCACAAAGAATCCTACCCCTACAACTGAAAACCCTTCAACTACGACTCAAACAGAAACCCCATCTACAACTCCCGCCCCCACAACTCCCCCTGAAACAACCGCAACAACCCCTCCTGAAACAACTCAAACTACAACCCCTTCCGCACCAATAACCGGAAACGTTGTCACAGGTTTACTTGGAACCGTCTCAAACTTCTTTGCAGGATTAGTAACGGGTAGAGTAATTGAAAGTCCAACAAACATCACTGGACAAGTTTCAAAAGACAAAACTTTCACTTATAATTCAAACGGAGAAAAAGTAGAACTTATTCCTGGAAGCGTTCAATCAAACGGAAACCCTCTTCCAGATAACACAATTTCAATAGAACAAAATGGAAATGAAGTGACTGTAAACACAAATTACGCTATAACAACAAAAGGATTTGGTACTGATTACACTGGAACAAACTCAAAAACAATTTCAATTGATTTGTCAAAAATAAATCAAACACTTAAAGAAGGAAATTTGGTCGTTAGTGTGTTATACAAAAATAATCAAATTCTTTCATTTAAAGAAAACCTAACAAATGAAACGATAAACAGTCCACTCAAAATTATTACAAATTGGTCAGAAATTTTATTTAATCAATCTTCATCAATAAACAATTCCAAAAATGGTCTTGAGTCAATAAATTTCCCAATGAATTTAACTCAAGAAGAAAAAAATTTAATTATCTTTAAACTTAATGACACAACTTTAACAACCTCGGTAAACCTCTATAAAGACAGATATTTAGTTGATTTTGCGTTTGCGGGATACACTACTGAACACACTTATCCAAGCACCCTCTCAGAAGAAGAATTAAAAACAAATATTGAAAGAGATAAATATTTGTGGGTTAAAGATATTCTAAGTAGTCTTTCACAAGAGAGTTCAACAAAAAAAGAATTAGCAAACTTCACAATAAATTCTTCAATTTTTTAATTATTATTTCTAATTTTTTCAATTATAAATCTTGAACTAACTGATTCAGAAATAGTTGCAGTCAAAAGAAGTTTACCAACAGCAACTTTGAAAAGCCCTTCATTTTTAGGAATTTTCGCTTCTTTTGAAAATCTATCGATAACTTCATCAATTTCATTTCTCGAAAGTCGAACATTCGTTGGTTTCCTTCCAAAAGAACCAGTAACATAAACAAGTTCGTTTTCTCCTTCAGTTTCAATACTCAAAACATTTCTATCCTGAACAAATGGATTTAATTTTCCAAGGTCAACTGAAACTTTTTCGGTTGCAACTGGTTTTATTGTCCTTAAGTGAGAAGGAAGTGAGATACTTGGAACTCTTAAAACACGTCTTGTTTTAAATTGCACTGGCCTTTGAACTGGAACAGGTTTAGGTCTTTGAAAAACAGGTTTTGGTTGAAAAGATTCAATTTTCAATTTATCTTTATCAATCTTTTCTTCTTTTGGTTTTTCATAACGAACTTTTACCTCTTGGGCAATTTTTTCTTTAATTTTTTCTTTAATTTCCTCTTTTGAAATTGGAGCCGGCTGAGAAACAGGATACTTACTTTCCTTCATAAATTCTTCAAGCTTAAAAATTTCAGCATTCCTAGAATTTTTAACTAAATTTCTAACAACTTTTAAAAGAGCTTTCAATTTAATTTCGTCTGAAACCCCTTCAAACATTTTAATTCTCCATATCGAACTCGTCACCAGAATCCAAAGAAGCGTCTGAACCTCTTGAAGTAGAATAGCCTGTGTCTTCTTTTACCACTTGTTTTTTCTCAAGTGGTGGAGAAACTTTTCTCATCATTGGACTTGGAACAGAACTAACTCCCGGTTTTGAAAAGTTTCCAGAATCAGTAATAGTTTCATACATCAAAGTTAAACCCTTTGCAATTACTTTATTTTGATCTAAAACAGAAATCATTGTGTCCAACAACTGCTTATCTCCCCTGTCTTCCTTCTTTTTCTCAACTTCATTTTTAACAATTACTTTTGCAGAATCTTCAAAGAGTTTAAGTAACTCAGAAATTTGGTGAGTCAAGTCATCAAACCTTTGAGAAAGGTTTGTCATCACTTTTTGAAGTGCAACAAAATTTTCAAGTAAAAGTTTTTCCGTTTCAGATTTATGACTTACACTTACATGATGAACTTTCTTCGAAGAAGTCTTCTTTTCACCACTCTTTTTTGCCATGTTTAAAACAAGAGAAACTTATTTATAAATTTATCCGAGGTTAAAATTAATTAAAAAATCCCAAGTTCATCCTTTTCTTTAACGTTCTCTTCTACTCTCTCAACCTCTTCATCAAATTCTTCATCTGGGTTTTCCTTAAGTTCTTCATGAAGAACTTCTTCATTGTCCTCTTCTTCACTTTCTTCTTCACCAGATTCTTCGAGGTATTCTTTTTTTTCTTTTTCAATTAATTCTAAATCACTTTCAAGTTTTTCGTCTGACTCTGAACTTTCTTCTCGAATTGATTTTATTTTTTCTTCCTTCTCTTCTTTTTCTTCCTCAATTGGTCCTTCTTTCAAATATTCTTCTTTTTGTTTTTCAAGTTCATACTTTCTTGGTTCAGAGTCCGTTCCCTTAAAAAATTCATTTTCAATTTTCCAAATTTCTTCAGAAATTTTCTTTGCGTCTTCTGGCTCCACTAAAATAAAATCAATTCCTCTCTTCACCAGGTGCTCCAAAATTCTTCTGTCTTTAACTTCTCTTCCAAAAATATTCGTTTCAACATTATTCCTTTTTGCAACCCTAATTAAATATTCGATTTGATAACTAAATGAAGGGTGAACCTCTTTTGAAAATTCTGAAAATTCCAAGTTTGAACGGTCAAAAGCAAGAAGGTATTGCATAAGTCTATCTGAATTTATAACAATTGAATTTATTTCGCTTGAACAAAGTTCCTTAATTAACTGAACTGCCGCCGGTGTTTCAATTAAAACTCCAAAAAAAACGTCTTCAAAGTTTATTTTTTTTAAAATTTCTTTAACTTGATTAAGCTCCTCAATTGAAACCAAGTTTGGAATTAAAACTCCTACCTTGGTTTTCTCAGAAACTCTTTTTATTGCTCTAAGTTCTGACTCCAAAATTTCAGGATACTTAAGTCCAAAACGAATTCCATGCAAACCTAAAAGTGGATTTCGTTCTATTTTCTTTGGGGCTCCTTCAAGTTTTGAAAATTCATCACTTAAAAAGTCACTAGTTCTAACCCAAACTTCTTCAAAATTCTCTGAAACTTTTTTTATTCCTTCATAAATTAAATTTTCATATTCATTAATATAATGTGAATTTAAAAAATAAATGGGATGTCGAGAACTTTTTTCAATTAATTTTTCAATTTCTAAAATTCCAACTTTCTTTAAACCAGTTAAACTTGCATCTTGAGAAACATAAGGCGAATCCAAAACCAACTTCAATTTTGTTTTAGTTACTTTTTCAACTCCCTGAACTCCAGAAGTTTTCTCTTCATGAACTTCTTCTTTTTTCTCTTCAGGAACTTTAACCAAAACTTCTTTTTCAAATTCTTTTAATTCTCTAGCCTGCAAAATATAAATCCCAGTTTCATCAATTGAAAATTCTAACTTCTGAGGACTTCCAAAGTGACTCTCTGCTTTTTCCGCTAAGTCTCCAATCCTTTGAATTTCATAATTGTTCATTACCTGTGAATTTTTTCTTTCTTCACTAGATTTGACACTTTTTAAATTTCCAGAAGATTCCCTTACAACCATAAAAGCCTTTTCCCCAATTTTTTTGTCAAGGAAGTCTAATTCTCTTGAAAGAATATAACTATCTGGAACTACCTCATTTAAATTCATTCCTTCGCCAATTCCCCAAATTGCATGAAGAAGTAAATTCCCAGAAGAATCTTTAGAAAAAACAATTCCAGACTTTTCAGCATTAACCATTCTTTGAATAATTACTGCAATTTTCAGTTTTTTTACGTCAAAACCGTTTTCAAATTCCCTCATTAAAGTTTTGGGATTAAATAAAGAACAAAATGCATTTTTAATATGAAGAAGTAAAGATTCGTTTCCTTTCACATTCAAGTAAGTATTTTGTTCTCTTACCTTTAAATCTGAAACTAAAAAGGGTAAACTACTACGAACCGAAACAAAAATTGGTTCAGTTGCACTGTTTAAAATATCAAGTGCACTTCCTCTTTCAATTTCAATTTTGTTCGCCCCTAAATTTTCATAAGACTCAAAAATTTCTTCTTTAACTTCTTCTGGAAGCTCCGCTTTCAAAATTAATTCTTTAACTTCTTCGCAATTTCTTGTTACTTCTTCGATTTCTTTAAAGTTGGTTGCACTAAATATTTTCTCAATCTTTTCTTGCAGTTTTGCACTTTTTAAAAATTCCAAATAACTTTCCGTCGTTACAACAAAACCTTCTGGAACCGGAAATTTCTTATTATAAAGTTCACCAAGGTTTGCTCCTTTTTCCCCAACCAAATCAATCAAGCCCTTATCAATTTTAGAAAACCAACGAACAAAATTATTCACTTTCACTCCCTCTTCCACCATTTAAAACTAATGGAAAAATACTTAATAAAGGTTTTTGAAAATTTTCTAGAAACTGCTTCAATTAAATTTATAAATCTCTTCTCATTATAATTTCCATGATAGAGTGGATAATTATTGCTGTTGTTGCAGTTTTAGTTTTAATTGCAATTTTTTACTTCAACAGATTCGTTGTCCTCTCAAACAGAATTGATAACTCACTTTCTCAAATTGATGTTCAACTTAAACGTAGAGC